>NZ_MOMO01000209.1:0-3715 GCF_009933855.1 Pseudomonas sp. SG-MS2
TCCTCTTTCGCCCGCAGGGCGCCTTCGGCTGGTTCAGTTACACCACTTCCCGGGACACGATCTGACTTCGCTTTCTCGACTCGCGACAATTTCTCGACCAATTCTCCACCTCCTGTACGGCATCGCGTTCGCTGTACTGGAAATTCAAAGCCACATGGTTGGCACCGGCCGCCCGCAGGCTTTCGAGAAACTACAGGATCACGTTGTGCCCGGCGCGCAAATCCAAGTGACTCGGGCCCGGGTGAATGGTTGGGGTGTACGGCCGTTTCGATGTTCTGCTGAGCCACACAGTTCGCAGGCTGCTGCCCGGTTTCCATGAACTTGGACCGATGAACATTTCCATGCCATTAGCCTTCGGACGTGCCGCAGAACATAGTAACGGCTTGCCTATGAACATATGACATGGCCCACTTGTTAAATGGTGTATTTTCGCTCTTCGGTTGCTGACCTTCACTTATCCAGTTTCACCATTCACAGGCGCCGTTTTCAGCATTCACCGGTTCCCTTCCTTATCAACCAGCTAGATGATAAAGCTTGATCACGTCTCCAAGCTTGTTCACCAATCACCGGCTGGTGTCGCGTGGCTCTAGAATTGAATTGACGCTGATCCTGATTCATCTGTATCACGTCCACTCGAACTGTTCGTATGGTCTCGCTGGCTTGCTCCATGGGGTGTTTCTTTTCGTACAGAACCACGCCGGCAGGTCCTCGACCACCCGCGCAATGCATACCGGCGCGGTACACTGGATCTTGCAGTCCATGGTCGAACTGTCCGATAACTGCGAGCTGATGAACAAGTTCCTATCGCTGCCCTGCCCCCGCCAATACATGTACGGCTTGCCAACTCAAAACCCCGGGCAGCGAAATCGTGAGGATCCCTGGGCAACCGCCAGCGGCTGCCCGGGCCGGGGCTCAGCCCCGAGCGTTGGAGTACGCCGGGGTTCCGCGCAGGCCGGTGTTCTCCTCCACCGCGCCGGTGCCGTCAAGGTAGCCGTGCTTACGCAAGTCAGGCATGAGCACCGCAGCCAGCAGGGTAATCGCGCTCATGGCCGCCACGTAGTAGTAGAAGTAAGACTCCACCCCCGCGCCGCGCAGTGACAGTGCCACGTACTCGGCCGTGCCGCCACACAGCGCATTGCCCAGTGCGTAAGGTAAACCTACCCCCAGCGCGCGTACGGTGGCGGGATATAGGTCAGCTTTAAGTACACCGGTCACCGGCGTATAGAACGCTGCAATCAGCAGCCCGAGCATGACCAACGTAAAGGCCTCATACGGGTTGGTGACGCTCTTCAGGCCAGAAAGCAACGGCACGATCAACATGCTTGATAGGAGGCCGAAAGCAATCATGCTGTTACGTGAGCCGATCCGGTCGGCCATCATCCCGAAGACCGGCTGCAGACACATGAACACCACCAGCGCGGCTGTCATGATGAAGCTGACCGTCGAGGGGTCGAAGCCGGCCGACACCACCAGGTATTTCTGCATGTAGGTGGAGAAGGTGTAGAAGTGCAGCGAGCAACCGGCCGTAATGGCAATGGTCAGCAGCACAGCTTTCTTGTGTTTCATCAGCGCCTTGATGGAGCCAGCTTCCTTGTGTTTGGCGCCCTGGGCATGGGCGGTCTCAAGCATCGAGCGGCGCAGGTACACCACTACCAGTGCGCTGACCGCACCGATGAAGAACGGAATCCGCCAGCCCCAGGCCTTGAGCTCCTCGATTGGCAGCACATTTTGCAGCACCACCACCGTCAGCAGCGCGAGCAACTGGCCGGCGATGATGGTGAAGTACTGGAACGAGCCAAAGAAGCAGCGCTTGCCCTTGCGGGAAATTTCGCTGATGTAGGTGGCCCCGGTGCCGTATTCAGCACCGACCGAGAGCCCCTGCATCAAGCGGGCTACCAGCAGCAGCACCGGAGCTGCCATGCCGATGGACTCATAAGTAGGCAGCACGGCGATCATCAGCGAGCCGCCACACATTAGGAACACAGAGATGATCATGGAAAACTTGCGACCACGGGTGTCGGCCAGGTAGCCGAAGATCCAACCGCCCAAGGGGCGCATAAAGAAGCCCACGGCGAAAATCCCGGCGGTCGCCAGCAACTGCGTGGTCTGGTCGCCCTGGGGAAAGAATAAGGCCGCAAAGTAGATCGAGGTGTAGGCGTAGATGAAAAAGTCGTACCACTCCACCAGGTTGCCGGAGCAGGCACCGAGAATGGCGCGGATTCGTTGGCGGTTGGTCAGGTTGTTGATATCAGGCGCAGCGGGATTGTTATTGTTGGTGTGCATGGGGCAACTCCAGATCTAAGGCAAACGCAAGGCAGGAACGACAGTGTCGGTTTACGTTCGAGTGATCGGGTTGGAGTCGTGGTGGGAAAAAACAGGCGGCAAAACGCAAGGCGATGAAACGCGCATCATGGGGGGTACCTTCCGAGATCTATTATTTTACAAGTCAGCGAAAGCGCACTGACTTTTATTCCCGAGCAAAGCTACGCCCTCACCTGGATAGCGGCCAGACCCGCTCCCCTCTAGCAGTTATGCCTCAATTGAATAGCTCGCTGCGTCAGAGCATATGCCCAGCCCAGATACCTTCGGCCACCAGCTCCGAGGCAATGTCGACGAAAGTCTGGCCGACATAGCGGGTAGCCGGGCTCACCTGGCGATCGGCCGGCAGCACCAGCACCAGTTTTCGCATGGGCGTAGGGTCTACCAGCGGTGCCGCGCATAGCGTGCCGTCGTTCAAACGCGAGTAGATCGAGGCCAGGGGCAACGCGGTGTAACCAAAGCCATTGCGCACAAGGTCGATCATCGCGCCGAATGAATCCGCCTCGACGCTGGTGGTGATCTTGAAGCCGCGCTCCAGAGCACATTGGTCCATGATCTTGCGTAGCCCGTGACGGGGGCTGGGTAAGACCATCGGTTCCCTGGCCAACTGTGCGAAAGGGACCGCCGTATCGAGATTCAGCCCAGAATCGGGAGGGCCAACCAGTACCAGGTTTTCCATCATCACCGGTTCGATGCGAAGTGTATGCAGGGGCTGCGGATCGTAGGAGATGGCCAGTTCCAGTTCGCCCCGCTGCAACCAGTCCAGCAGATAGCCGCTGAAAGCCGATGAAAAGCGGATGGAGAGATCCGGGTGGGTATCGCTGATGCGCTTGACCAGCGGAACCGTGACGATCTCGGCGATCGTCGGCGTGGTACCGATGGCGACCATGCCGCGGAAGGCCGCACGCCCGCCGGCTACCGAGGTACGAATGGACTCCAGCTCGTTCATGATGCGGGTGGCCCGCTCAAGTACCTCCAGCCCCGCAGCAGTGATTTCCATGCCACGGCCGTGGCGCTCGAACAGGTAGACACCCAGTTCCTTTTCCAACTGCCGGATCTGCCGACTCAGTGCCGGTTGCGCCACGTGCAGGCGATCCGACGCCTTGCTCAAACTGCCAAGCTCCGCCACGTGGATCAGGGTTTTGAGTTGCGTTACGTCCATCGATCAACCACTTGCAGGGAAGGGAGTGCCGCCGGAGCGGCGTATTTGACAGTCTAAAGACGGCCTGGGGCACCAGCTATAGCATTTGAGCATAGCAGTTAGTACCCATTTGATATGGAGCGGGCTAGCCCCGGGGTGAGGCCAGCCTAGATGGATACCTCAATCGTGGGGCAAGCGTTGACCTCAAACCATTGGCCGTTCTGCGCCCGAGGCAGTGGCGCGCGGGGGGGGGGG
>NZ_MOMO01000210.1:0-14009 GCF_009933855.1 Pseudomonas sp. SG-MS2
CTCGTGTACTCTCCCGCTCGCGTCATAATGAGTCGCGGCAGTGGGCCGGCCTTTTACCTTGGAGTCGACATATAGATGGAATGCAAGAAGGACCCTTCAGCGCTGCTGGAGTGGCGTAGCCGCTTCCTGACCGCAGGCATTCTCGAAGAAAATGAATACGACCAGGCGTTGCGCAGTGCCGATGCGCTTGAGCAATCAGGCGTGATCAGTGCGGTTGAGTGGATCGAGCTGGTCAAGGCGGCGAATGCAGCACTACTGCGCGTGCGATAAGTCCTTCTTTACGTGGGGAAATCTGTCCACAAAAAACGTGGGTAGGTCTGTGGATAAAATGCTGTAAGCCAAGCCCTTTGCGGCTTCTGTTGAATTGAGCAGAATTTGAACAGATGTCAGCGAGCCTGCCGGTTGCCCCCATTGCCCGCCTGGCGCAGGGCCAGCAGCAGCTCACGGACCCGCGCTGGCAACTCGCCGGCAGGATATACAGCGTGCATTTGCGGGTCTTGGCCGGTACTGGATGTCAGCCGGTAATCTGCGCAAACACGCACCAGCCGGCCGGCACTGACTTGTGCCTCGCCCACCCAGTCGGCCAGACGGGCAATGCCGGCACCGGCCAGTGTACTGTGGTAGACCGCATCGCCTGAGCTCAGTCGCAGCCTTGGATGGGGGCGCAGGCTGGTGATTCGGTCACCTTGGCAAAAGTGCCAGGCCTTGAGAATGCGCGGGGCGGTATGCAGGATCAGCGAATGGTCAGCCAGGTCCTCTGGCCGCTTGGGCATGCCATGGCGCGCCAGGTAGTCCGGGCTGGCGTACAGATGGCGCTGGTAGCGCCACAGTGGGTAACCGATCAGCTCGCTTGATTGTGGAAACGCACCGCGGACCACGAAATCGAGCTTGCCCAGCAAAGGGTCAAGCGCCTCGTCACGGTAGTGGACGTCCAGCGTTACCTGTGGGTGGCGGCGGGAAAACGCCGCCAGCACACCGGGCAGCACATGTTCGCCAAGCAATTGCGGCACGCCGAAGCGGATCCAGCCCTGTGCGCTGCCACTGAGTGCGGCCAATTCATCGGCGGCATCACGTTGCACATCGAGCAAGCGTTCGGCATGGGGCAGTAACCGCTCGCCAGCTTCGGTGAGGGTCACCGCATTGGCATTGCGGTTGAGCAGCTTGCACCCGCTGTTGTCTTCCAAAGCCTGTACTGCCCGCGTCACGGCGCTGGGCGAGCGGCCCAGGGCGCGGGCGGCGGCGACGAAGCTGCGTTTGTGCGCGACGCTGACGAAGGCCTGGATTTCGCGCAGCATGTCCAATGCCATGAAGGTCCCCTGGTTGCAGTTTTTGCAATATGGCATTTCAACACAGGCGCGCCGATTTGATTAGCCTTGCGGTCTGCTTTCACTGCCTGGAACCGCGCCATGATGGATATCGCCGTACTCTCCCTGTTCGCTTTTGCCGCCGGCCTGATCGATGCTGCGGTAGGAGGTGGTGGGCTCATTCAGATCCCGGCGCTGTTCAACGTATTGCCCACGGCGCAACCTGCGGCCTTGCTTGGCAGCAACAAACTGGCATCGGTGTGCGGTACGGCTTTCGCGGCGCGCTCGTTCATTCGCAAGGTCACCCTGGACTGGGGGTTGATCGTGCCGGCGGCGCTCAGTGCGTTCATCATGTCGTTTGCAGGGGCGGCCACGGTGTCGCTGGTGCCGCCCAGCGTGATGCGCCCGGCAGTGCTGGTGCTGATCGTGCTGATGGCGATCTACACCTTTTGCAAGAAGGATTTCGGCACCTTGCACGCGCCGGCGAAGATCGGCCGCAAGGAGCAATGCCTGGCGGTACTGATCGGTGGCGCCATTGGCTTCTACGACGGCCTGTTCGGGCCAGGAACCGGCAGCTTCCTGATCTTCCTGTTCATTCGCTTTTTCGCGTTGGACTTCCTGCACGCCTCGGCCTCTGCCAAGGTGGTCAACATCGCCACCAACCTCGCGGCGCTGGTGTTCTTCGTGCCATCGGGCAATGTGCTTTATGCCATTGCCTTGCCCATGGCCGCATGCAACGTGCTTGGGGCGCTGACCGGGACCTGGCTGGCCGTGCGCAAGGGCGCAGCCTTTGTGCGCGGGCTGTTCCTGGTCTTGCTGTGCGTGCTGATCGCCAAGTTGTCCTGGGATTTGCTGATGGGGTGAGTCAAATTACCCGGCGCCCTGTGCCTCTGCCAGTTCGACACGGTTGCGGCCGTGGGCCTTGGCGCGGTACAGCGCCTGGTCCGCACGGGCCAACAGCTCGTCCAGACCCGGCGCCGGTTCATGCCCGGCGCAGCCGTCCAGGCCGATGCTGACGGTGATCTGCAGGCGCTCGTCGCCCTGCGCCAGGTGTAGGTCCTGGACCGCTCTGCGCAAGCGCTCAGCGGTGAAGTTGGCCCGGTCTGGCGCGAGGCCCGGCAGCAGGATTACAAACTCTTCACCGCCCATGCGCGCCAGCAGCTCGCCTTCATGCAACTGGTCTTGCAGGGTGTGGGCGAACTGGCGCAGCACCTGGTCGCCTACGGCGTGGCCATGGCGATCGTTGATCGACTTGAAATGGTCGATGTCGAGCATCATCAAGGTCAGCGGCAATGCCTGGGCATGTTGCTGGCGGCTGTCGAGCAGGGCATTGGCGCGGCGGGTGAAGGCGCTGCGGGTCAGTGCTCCGGTCAGGTGATCGATGGTGGCCTGATGCGCCAGGCGCGCCAGCAGGCTACGGTTGGCCTGGCTGACGCAAGAAACCACCAGCGGCCCGAGCACCAGCATGGCGATGCCCAGGCGGGCCGACATCAATGTGGTGACCCCAAGCTCGCTTTGCGGCACGCTGAAATGCATCAGGTTCTGCGCCACCGCAACGATCAGCGTACTGCCGGTAGTCAGTGTCAGCAATGAAACCAGAAACGGTGAGTAGGTCCACGCGCACCACAGCAGTGCTGCGATCGGGAAGGCAATGGCCCCCGGCCCGCCGAAGGCGATACTGAAGACCAGCGAGGCCAGCAGCACCAGCAAGGGGGGCAGGCTTACGGCCTGGGCTCCACTGCGGACCAGCGCGCGCGCCGATGGCGCCGTCAGCAGCACCGGCAGCACCAGCACTGCGGTCGAGAACTGCTCGCTGAACCACGCCAGCCAGGTGGTGCGCAGCGATTGCTCGAACCACGGGGCAGCCACCACGCAGGCCATGCAAGCCGCCACCATGGCACCGGCCGCGCAGGCACCGAATACGCTGAGCACTCCCTGCGGGCTGCGCATGCGCCGGTGCAGGCGCGGTAAGCGTGACAGCAAGAGCCACACCGTCACCACTACGCTCAGGTTGCACAGGTTGAGCCACAGCGCCGAGCGCCAGGCGCTGCCGCATGCCAGGTCGGCGGCGATCATGGCCAGCCAGGCCAGGGTGAAACTCACCGGGGTGGCGTGGCGCGGGTAGCGCAACAGCACACCGGCCAGCACTGCATTGACGGGCCAGAACAGGGACAAGGATTCGATTGGCCGTGCCAGGATGCCGCCCAGGGTCAGGGCGAAGGTCAGGCCGAACACGGCGAAATAGGGCAACAAGCGCGACTGGGCTGGAAAAACCATAGGCTCGACCGACAAGCGGAGACGAAATCCAGGACAACGGCTGTGGGCACCTGGGGCAATAACACCCCAGTTTGTTTGCGCAGGCCACTCAATGTCAATCTGCCGAGATCGCGCAGGATAATGGCCAATATCCTCTGGCGTCATAAACCGTGGAACCATGGCACCATCAGTACCGTCACCAGCATCACCAGCACTGTGAAGGGCACGCCAACCTTGACGAAGTCGGCAAAGCGGTACTGGCCCGGGCCGAGCACCAAGGTATTCACCGGTGAGGAAACCGGGGTCATGAACGCCGCGGATGCCGCCAAGGCCACAGTCATGGCGAACGGATAGGGCGAAAGGCCCAGCTGTGTTGCCGTGCTGATGGCAACGGGCGCCATCAGTACGGCGGTGGCGGTGTTGGAGATGAACAGGCCGATCACCGCTGTGACCGTGAACAGGCAGGCGAGCATGGCGATCGGCCCGGCGCCGCCCAGCAGGCTGACCAGCCCGCCCACTGCTAGGTCGATACCCCCGGTCTGCTGCAGCGCCTGGGCGAAGGGCAGCATGCCGACGATCAATATCAGGCTTGGCCAGTGAACGGCGCGGTAGGCGCTGTTCATGTCGATGCAGCGCCCGGCCCCCATCAGCAGGCAGCCGATCAACGCGGCGATCACATTGGGTACCACGCCGCTGACCATCAGCCCGACCATCACCGCCAGGCTGATCAGGGCATAGGGTGCCCGGGTACGGGCCGGGGCCACTTGGTCGATCTCGGCAGGCAAGCTCAGTACCAGGAAGTCCTTTGGCTGGCTTTGCAGCTGGCGTACCGCCTTCCAGGGGCCGACGACCAGCAGCGTGTCGCTAAGGCGCAGCGGTTCTTCCACCAGTCGCTCGTCGATCGCCGCCTGCTCACGGCGCAAGCCAACCACGTTGAGGCCGTAGCGGGTACGAAAGGCAAGGTCCAGGATGCTTTTGCCGATCAGTTGCGAGCCGGGGGGCAGGGACACTTCGGCCATGCCCAACTCCTGGGACTGGTCGATGAAATAAGCGGCCTTGAAATGAAGAGGTTCCAGTTGCATGGTTTGACACAGGCTGCGCAGGTCATCGCGATTGGCGAACAGGTCGAGCAGCAGCACATCACCCTGCTGCAGGACGGTGCTCGAATCGGCGGCGATCACCCGCGTGGTGAACTTGTGCTGGCGCTCGATACCGATCACGTTGGCGCCATGCCGGGTGCGCAGCTCAAGCTCCCCGAGGGTATGGCCGATCAACGGCGATTGCGCCCGAATACGTAGCCGCCGCTCCCGGCCGTTGAGCTTGTAGTCCAGTACCAGGTCGAGCAGGGTGCGGCGGCTCTCCACCCGGCCGTCCTTGCGTACTTCGCCGTTGAACCAGTGGCGTGTCAGTAGCATGTAGCCAATCCCCAGCACCAGCACCACCAGGCCGAACGGCGTGAAACTGAAGAAGCTGAAACCTTGCTCGCCTTGGCGTACCAGTTCGCTGTGCACCACCACGTTGGGTGGTGTGGCCACCAGGCTGAGCATGCCACTGATCAGGCCGGCGAAGCTCAGCGGCATCATCAGGCGGCTTGGCGAAATCTGCAGGCGTGCAGCGATGCTCAGCACCACCGGGATGAAGATCGCGACCACGCCCGTCGAACTCATCACCGAGCCCAGCCCGGCCACTGACACCATCAGCAACACCAGCAGGCGCGCCTCGCTGTTGCCTGCCCGGTCGCTCATCCATTCGCCGATGCGATAAGCGATACCGGTGCGCACCAGCCCTTCGCCGATCACGAACAAGGCAGCGATCAATACCACGTTGGGGTCGCTGAAGCCGGCCAGGGCCTGCTCCACGGTGAGGATGCCCGACAGTGGCAGGGCGAGAATCACCAGCAGCGCGACGACGTCCATGCGTGGTCGGTTGATGACAAAGAGCACGATGACGACAGCCAGCAGGCCGAGGACCCAGAGCAGTTCCTGGTTCATGGGGCGGGGGTGTTCCTTCACTCAAGGGGGCACGAAAGACAGTAGCAGTCAGTGTGGCAGCTTGTGGTGATGAGGGTGTTGATGAGGGTCAGCGGGGAGAGGGTTTGCCTTGTTAAGGCAGCGGGAGACTGGGTGATCGATGCAGGAGCCGGCAAGCCGGCCCCTGCAGAGGCTGTGCTGACTCAGTGACGGTGGCGGCGGTGCTTCTTGCCGTTGTTGTCACCCAGGTGGTTGCCAATCGCACCACCTGCCGCGCCGCCCAGGCCGGCGCCGATGGTCGAGCCGGTCGAGCCGCCGACCTTGCCGCCCAACAGCGAACCGCCTGCCGAGCCCAGGCCACCGCCGATGGCGGCTTCGGTGCGATTGCCCTTGCGCGCAGCCACCGCGCTGCCGGCGGCGCCGCCAAGGCCTGCGCCGACGGCTGCGCCAGTGCTGCCGCCGAGCTGTTGGCCGACAACGTTACCCAGGACGCCACCCAGGCCACCGCCGATGGCGGCGGTACCGTCACCGGCGAAAGCGCCTTGGCACAGCAGCAGGCCAAGGGCAAGGGAAGGCAAAGTCAGACGCATGATAGGGAGCCTCGAAGAATCATCAGGTTAAGAGTGGATTGCAAAGACGTGTCAGCGGTAGCCGCGGTCACGGTAGCGGCGATCGTCATCGTCGCGGTCATGCCGGTGATGGTGGCGGTGATCACGGTCGCCATCGCGCCATCCGCCATCGTCATCGTGGTAGCGATGATGGTGGCAGCCGGCAACCAACAGAAAAGCGGCGATCAGAGAAAGGCTTGCAAGGCGGGTCATCACGATATAGGTCCTTGATCCGCATAGGTTTACGGGACACTTGCTGAGACTGTGATCGATCCGTTTGGTTTCCTGGGCGGGCAATTTTTTGCCGCGGTGACGACGAGTGGCGTGCCTGCCGGCTGCTGTTCTGTCCCGCTCGGTCATGGCTCGACTGCGGCTGGGCGCTTAGACTTGGCACAGGCCGCAACGAAGACGGCCATCTGCCACACGGTGAATCATGATGATCGCCCATACACCCACGCTGTTCGCCGCCGTTGCACTGGTCGCGACCATCCTGGCGTTCTGCCTGTTGCTGGTCGGCCAGTCCAATCGCCAAGACAACCTCTGGCTTACCGCTTGCGGTTTGCTCGCCCACGCGTTGGCCTACGTTTGCTACACCGTTTATGGGCACGCCCCGCTGTGGCTCAGCTACGGGGTGGGCAACAGCCTGCTATCACTGGCCCTGGCCTTCTATTCGGCCAGCCTGTTTCGCGTGCGCGAGCAGGCTGTGCCGTGGCGGCAGGTCTTCATCATTCCCGCCTGCATGCTGGTGGGCCTGATGCTGCTGCTCGACACCGTGGAGCCGCGCATGCTGCTGGCGACGCTGGTGCTGATGCTGCAGTGCACGTTGATCCTGTACTGGGTGCGGCGCCACGTCGAACGGCCGGGCAGGGCGCACCTGTTGCTGCAGATTGGCGCCATTGTCAGCCTGGTCGGGCTGGGCATGCGTGCGCTTGCAGTGGTCAATGGCACGGCCGTGGAAATGCGCTACGACACCAGCAACCTCAAGCAGAGCATTTCCGTCGCCATCGGTACGGTAACGGTGATGATGTACTCCATCGGCCTGGTGCTGATGGCCAAGGAGCGCAGCGAATCACGCCTGCAGCACCTGGCCTTGCGCGATGTGCTGACGGGTACCTACAACCGGCGGGCGATTCTGGAGCGCTTTGCCTGCGAGCTGGACCGCGCCCGTGGCGAACGCAGCAGCTTGGCCGTGGCGATGATCGACCTCGACCATTTCAAGCGTATCAATGACCTGTATGGGCACTTGGCCGGTGACGAGGTGTTGTGCCATTGCGTGCGTCAGTTGGAGCAGCGCCTGCGCAACGGCGACAGTCTTGGCCGCTATGGGGGGGAGGAGTTTCTGCTGCTGTTGCCACGCACCGATCGTGACGGCGCGATGGCAGCCTTGCAGGGCCTGAGGGAGGCCATTGCCCTCAGCCCGGCGCACTTTGCCGGTGGCCAGATCACGCTGCGCTTCAGCGTGGGGCTGTGGTGCGGCGTGCCTGGCCCGCACGACACTACCGCGAGCCTGCTCGCCCAGGCTGACGCGGCGCTGTATCAGGCCAAGGCAGCCGGGCGCAACACGGTGCACATGGCGGCGTTGACCGCTGCCGGTTGAGTCAGGACGCCGGGTGTATGGCCAGCACAACGCCATTGGTGATCTGCACCAGCACATAGTGGTCGCCCATGCGTACCCAGTGGCTTTCTTTCTCCGGTGCTGGCAGGCCCTTGGCCTTCCAGTCGGTCAAGGCTTCTTCGTCGCGTTTGTACTGGTCGGGGGCCTTGTCGCCCACTTTGAGTTCGCGGTTGTGAGTTTCTGGTGCGGTAACGCTCTCTTCAGCCGAGGGTGCGGCTGACGCCATCATTGGCAGGCAGGGCAGGGCGGCGAGTAGCAGTGAAGGCAAAAGACGAGGTACTTTCATGACAATCTCCTGTTGGCGGCATGCCTTATCTGCGACAACAGCCCCCGTGTGACAATTCACTCGCAATGCTGCGCAGTGCTAGAGTCGCTTTCTTTTTTGCCCCGAGGATGGAACATGCGAGCAATTCTGCCGATGGCTGCGGCGCTGGTATTGGTCGGTTGCGCTTCTGCAACCATGGATACGGCCCGTGGCGGCAAGCCGACTGCACAGCTCGATTCGCAAAAGGCGCCGGAGCGGGTGGCCCAATGCATCCAGTTCAGTTGGCAGAAGGAGGATGTATTCGGGAACGACGCCAGTGGCTACCTGGAGCCGCGCAAGCAAGGTGGGCTGACGGTGTATACCCGCGAAGCGGAGTCGTTCGTGGATGTCTACCCGCAGGCGGGTGGCACACGGGTGGATTACTACGCGCAGAAGAACGACGGCGTGGCCTTGCAGCGGCGGGCGGCGGCGGCCACCTGCCTGTAACGCTTGGAGCTATTGGGGGCTTTGCCGGCGCCTCGCTGGCAAGTCCGCCAAGGGGCCGGGGACCGCAACTCAAATAACAAGGACGTACAATCATGGACCGATCGCATCAACTCAACCACGCCAGCTGGGATGAGCGCGCGCCGCTGCATGCCGCCTCGAAGGACTACGAGGTCGAGCTGCTGGTCCAGCAGCCCGCGCACCTTTCTGAGACCGTACGCTTCGACTTGCCACGCCTTGGCGATATTCGAGGCCTGCGCACAGCTCATCTGCAATGCCATATCGGCACCGACACCTTGTCGCTGGCGCGGTTGGGCGCGCTGGTCTGCGGCCTGGACTATTCGGCAGCTTCGCTGATGCAGGCGCGGCGCCTTGCCGGGCGTTGCAATACGGCCATCGACTACGTAGAAGCCGATGTCTATCAGGCCGATCAGGCACTGCAGGCAGGCACCTTCGACCTGGTCTACACCGGTATCGGTGCATTGTGCTGGCTACCGCGCATCGAGCCTTGGGCCCGTGCAGTGGCGGCCTTGCTCAAACCTGGCGGACGGCTGTTTCTGCGCGATGGGCACCCGATGCTGATGGCCGTCAATGAAGACCACCAGGACCGGCTGCAACTGGAGTATCCCTACTTCGAACAAGAAGCACCGACGGTTTGGCACAGCGACCAGACCTACGTCGACAGCGATCAACGCCTCACCCAGACCGAAACCCATGAGTGGAACCATGGCCTGGGTGAAGTCATCAGTGCCTTGCTGGCGCAAGGGCTGCAACTGACGGCCTTGGTCGAGCACCAGAGCATCCCCTGGGAGGCGTTACCCGGGCAGATGGACAAAGGCGCCGACGGCGAATGGCGCCTGCACCTGCAGCCCGAGCGCTTGCCGCTGAGTTACACCCTGCAGGCGATCAAGGCTTGATCAGGACAGGTAACCACCGTCGACATTGAGTGCGGTGCCGGTGGTGTAGCTGGAGGCATCGCTGGCCAGGTACAGCACGGCGCCGGCCATTTCCTTGGGGTCGGCCACGCGTTTGAGCGGGATCTGCTGCAGTGCGGCGTTGAGGATTGCATCGTTTTTCACCAGCGCCGACGCGAATTTGGTGTCGGTCAGGCCCGGCAGCAAGGCATTGCAGCGGATGCCGAATTGCGCGCATTCCTTGGCGAAGACCTTGGTCATGTTGATCACCGCTGCCTTGGTCACCGAGTAGATACCTTGGAAGTGGCCCGGTGAAACCCCATTGATCGACGCCACGTTGATGATGCTGCCAGCGCCGTTTTCACGCATCAGCTTGCCGGCTTCGACCGACATGAAGAAATAGCCGCGGATATTGACGTCGACGGTCTTCTGGAACGCACCTGCGTCGGTGTCCAGCACATTGCAGAACTGCGGGTTGGTGGCGGCGTTGTTGACCAGCACGTCCAGGCGCCCGAACTGTTCGCGGATACTGGCGAACACCTGCTGGATCTGTTCCAGTTCACCGATGTGGCAGGCCACTGCAGTGGCCTTGCCGCCTGCGGCGATGATCGCATCGGCCACCTGCTGACAGCCCTCCAGCTTGCGGCTGGAAACGATCACATGGGCGCCTTGCTGGGCCAGCAGGTGCGCGATGGCTTCGCCAATGCCACGGCTGGCGCCGGAGACGAAAGCGATCTTGCCATCGAGGTCGAACAGGTGGGTCTTGGACATGCTGTTTTCCTTGTTGTCTGTCGTCAGAGCGTGGACTTGGCCATTACCTGCAAGCTCATCTGCTCCAGCAGCCGGTTCATGTGGATGAACTGGGCGAAGCGCTTGTCCTGGGTCTGGCCGTGGTAGAAGCGGTAGTAGATCTGCTGCACGATGCCCGCCAGGCGGAACAGGCCATAGCAATAGTAGTAATCGAAGTTGTCCAGGCGTATGCCCGCACGCTCGGCGTAGTAATCGACGAACTGGCGGCGGGTCAGCATGCCGGGGGCATTGCTCGGCTGGCGTCGCATCAATTGCACCGGCGCCGGGTCGCCTGCCTCGATCCAGTAGGCCAGGCTGTTGCCCAGGTCCATCAGTGGGTCGCCGATCGTGGCCATCTCCCAGTCCAGCACGCCAATGATGCGCATGGGGTTTTCAGCATCGAGGATCACGTTATCGAAGCGGTAGTCGTTGTGCACGATGCCTGGGCGAGGGTGGTCGGCCGGCATCTTTTCACGCAGCCAGGCAATGACCTGCTCCCAGCGCGGCGCATCGGGTGTCAGGGCCTTTTCGTAGCGGCCGGTCCAGCCTTCGATCTGGCGCTGCACGTAGCCTTCAGGCTTGCCCAGGTCGGCGAGGCCGCAGCTTTGGTAGTCGACCTGGTGCAGCTCTACCAGGCGGTCGATGAAGCTTTTGCACAGGGCCTCGGTACGGGTGGCATCCAGGTTCAGTTCGGCGGGAATGTCCGAACGCAGGATGATGCCGTTTACCCGCTCCATTACATAGAACTCGCCGCCGATCAGGGTTTCATCGGTGCAGTGGGTGTAGGCCTTGGGGCAGTAAGGGAAGCCGCTGTTGAGCTGGTTGAGGATGCGGAACTCACGGCCCATGTCGTGGGCCGACTTGGCTTTCTGGCCAAAAGGCGGGCGCCGCAGCACGAACTCACGGTCTGGGTAAGCGACCAGGTAGGTCAGGTTGGAGGCCCCCCCGGGGAACTGGCTGATGCGCGGTGCGCCTTCAAGGCCCGCGATATTGGCCTTGAGGTAAGGGTCGATGACGGCCGCGTCGAGTTCTTCGCCGGGGCGTACCTGGGTGGACTGGTCGGTGAGCGTCATGCGTTTACCTTATTATCGATCGCAAGGATTATTGGCTAATCTAATGGCCTCGATGCGCTGGTACAAGCGTGCCAGATGCCATATAGGTTTGGGTGTTGCCGGCCGATCACTGCACCGAATGCACACTGGCGGGCAAAAAAAAACCGAAGCCGGTCAGGCTTCGGTTTTCGTCTCGCGCGGTGCGCCCATCACTCAGGAAGGGAACAGCTCGCTGAGCTTCATCGACAGCATCATGTCGCCTTCAACGCGCAGCTTGCCGCCCATGAACGCCTGCATGCCGTCGGTCTCGCCACTGACGATGCCTTTGAGGGTTTCGCTGTCCATGACCAGGGTGCAGTTGGCGTCCGGGTTCTCGCCTTCCTGCAGGTCGCAGGTACCGTCCTTGACGATCAGGGCGTATTTCTTGCCTTCGTCGGTGATGTCGAAGCCGAACACCAGGTCAAGGCCTTCGGCTGCAGACGGATTGAACTTCTCTTGCATCTTTTTCACGGCATCAGCTACGGAGGTCATGGCGCATTCCTTATTGAGTGATTTCACGTCCCTAACAGGGACACAACAGGCCGGGCTCATCTAAAGGTAATGAGCTCCGGCACCTTCAACAACTGCACATGGGCCTGGTTATTGAAGGAAGCCAGTGCCACGTCACGGCCGCGGAACTTCAGCTGGCTGAGCGACGTGTTGATGATCTGCCAGTTCAGCGCGAAGGCCTGGCTGGGGGTAATTCCAGTAGTCAGGTGAAGCAGGGCGGCAATGGTGCCGCCCGAGGTGAACACCGCGATGTTGTCGCCACTGCCGGCGCTGTCCAGCACACGTTGCAAACCACCCTGGACTCGCGTGGTGAACGCCTGCCAGGTTTCCAGGCCGTCGTCGGCATGTTCGCCCGCGTGCCAGCGCTGCACCATCAGGGCGAACAGCCGCTGGAATTCGCTGCGGTTCTGCGCGCCATTGCGCAGGATGTGCAGGGCCTGCGGCTCTTCGGTCAGCAGGCCGGGCAGCAGGGCACGGATAACACCGTCGGCATCGAACTCATTGAACGCAGGGTCGGTCTCAATGGCGGGCACTGCGCAGCCATTACCCTGCAGTGCCTGCAGTGCCAGCCGCGCAGTGTCTTGCTGGCGGCGCAGGTCACCCGCCACGCATCGGTCCAGGCGCAGGTCCAGCCGGGCGAGGTGTTCACCCAGTGCCTGGCTTTGCCGCACACCCACCGGCGACAGGACGTCATAGTCGTCGGCACCGAATGAGGCTTGGCCATGTCGGATGAGGTAGAGGTTGCCCACGAAGGTATCCGGCCGCTTGAAGGTTGCTGCGAGGTTAGGATGCGCCACACGGGCTGTCAACGAAAAACATACAAGCGTTTGAAAAGGTCGTTTGAACTGTGTTGCCAGCGTTTACCGCAGCTGGCAGCGCCACGGGCGCACCGGTATGCTTGCTACAGTTTCGCGCCGTACAGGCGCAGGTTCATAAGGAGTCAACGTGGAGTTTCTTGCCGAATACGCAAGCTTTCTCGCTAAAACCGCCACCCTGGTGATTGCCATCCTGGTGGTGCTGTCTGCCATCGCCGGCTTGCGCGGCAAGGGGCGGCGCAAGGCTGGCGGGCAGTTGCAGGTCACCCGTCTCAACGAGTTCTATAAAGAGCTGCGCGAGCGGCTGGAATCCGGCTTGCTCGACAAGGCCCAGCTCAAAGCCCTGCGCAAGCAGCAGGCCAAAGCGGAAAAACAGCAGAAAAAAGGTAAGGCCGAAGAGAAAGGCCGGGTGTTCGTGCTCGACTTCGATGGCGACATCAAGGCGTCCGCCACCGAAAGCCTGCGCAACGAAATCACGGCACTGCTGACCCTCGCCACGCCACGTGACGAAGTGGTGCTGCGCCTGGAAAGCGGTGGTGGCCTGGTGCACAGCTACGGCCTTGCGGCCTCGCAACTGGCGCGTATCCGCCAGGCCGGCATCCCGCTGACCGTGTGCATCGACAAGGTGGCCGCCAGCGGTGGTTACATGATGGCTTGTATCGGCGAGAAAATCGTCAGCGCGCCGTTTGCCGTGCTCGGTTCGATCGGCGTGGTAGCGCAGTTGCCGAACGTCAACCGTCTGCTGAAAAAGCACAATATCGATTTCGAAGTGCTGACTGCCGGCGAGTACAAGCGCACCCTGACCGTGTTCGGCGAGAACACCGAGAAGGGGCGCGAGAAGTTCCAGGAAGACCTGGACATCACCCACCAGCTGTTCAAGGACTTCGTCGCCCGCTACCGCCCGCAGTTGCACATCGACGAAGTAGCCACCGGCGAAGTCTGGCTGGGTGTGGCCGCGCTAAACCGCAAGCTGGTGGACCAGTTGCAGACCAGCGACGAGTACCTCAGCGAGCGTGCTCGCAACGCCAACCTGTTCCATGTGCACTATGCCGAACGCAAAAGCTTGCAGGAGCGAATCGGCATGGCGGCAAGCGGTGCGGTGGAGAACGCTGTGGTGGGGTTGTGGAGCAAACTTGGCCGCTTGCGCTAACACCTTGAACCCCTTGAATATTTTTTCTGTTCAGGGGGTTGCAAGGTTGGCGGAATGCAGACATAATGGCGCCCATCGAAACGCAGCAAACTTTGAAAAAAGTTCTACGTTTCAAGGAGATAGAAGCGGAAGCAACTAGATCCGAACTTTGAGGCCGAGTAGCAAAGTGGTTATGCTCCGGATTGCAAATCCGTCTACGCCGGTTCGATTCCGACCTCGGCCTCCACATTCGAAAGCCC
>NZ_MOMO01000211.1:0-4624 GCF_009933855.1 Pseudomonas sp. SG-MS2
CACCGAAGCCGCTGCGGCTCCCCTTGGGGTCGGTGAACCCGACGATGACGAACTCCTGGCGCTGTTTGCACTTGAGCTTGATCCAGTCCGCGCTGCGCCGGCCCGTATAGGGACTACCGGCGCGCTTGCCGATCAACCCTTCAAGCTGCAGGCGGCAGGCGCTGTCGAGCAGCGACTCCACCGCTTGCTCGAAGTCGGCAGAAAACTCCAGAACCTCGGACTGGTCATGCTCAAGCAGTTCACCCAATGCTTTGCGCCGGTCTTCCAGGGGCCGCTCGCGCAGGTCCTGGCCACCCAGGAAAAGAAGGTCAAACAGGTAATAGACGATCCGCTCGTCGTGGGCGGTGTCGAAGGCATTCTGTAATGCCTGGAAGTCGGCCACCCCGTTCTCGCCGTTGACGACCATCTCGCCATCAAGCCAGGCGTTGTCCAGGCCTAAAGCGCGAAGCGCAGCCACTTGCCTTGGCATTTTGTGGCTCCAGTCATGGCCGTTGCGCGTGAACAGCCGCACGTCGTCGCCTTCAATGCGAGCGAGCACGCGATAACCGTCGAACTTGACTTCATAGCGCCAGTCCCCAGCGGGGGGTGAATCGACCAGGGTCGCAAGCTGCGGCTGCAGTTGCCCGGGCAAGGCCGCTTTCTTGCCCGCGCCGGCCCGCTTGCGCTTGGGCGGTTGCACAGGTTTGGCGCTGGCACTGCTTCGCGGCACCAGCGTGCGATCGCTGATCACGCTGTCAGGCTGCGCTTCAACGATGCTGTAGTCGGCCTCGCTGCGTGCCTGAGCATCGTGGGACTTGACCAGCATCCACTGCTCTTTCTTGCCTGCCATTCGGGTGCGGAACAGGTTCCACACGCCGCTCAGCTTCTCTCCTTGCAAGCGAAAGCGCAGCTTGCCCTTGGCATAGGCCTGGTTTGCGTCACCCTCTGGCTCCCAGATGCCACGGTCCCAGACGATCACATCGCCGGCGCCATAGTGACCCTGCGGGATACTGCCTTCGAAATCGGCGTAGTCGAGCGGGTGATCCTCTACGTGCACCGCCAGGCGTCGCACCTTGGGGTCCAGGGAGGGCCCTTTGGGGATGGCCCAGCTTTTCAGCGTACCGTTCAGTTCCAGACGGAAGTCGTAATGCAGGTGGCTGGCGTCGTGCTTCTGAATGCAGAACTGCAGGGCATGGCTACGTTTGGCACGGCTGCGCTTGCCACTGGGCTCGGGTGTGGCATTGAAGTCGCGCTTGCGCTCATATTCCTGCAGGGGCTTGGCCATCATCTAAGGCTCCCGGGGGGCTCGGTCTCTCATTTGGGAGGCAGCAGGCCGGGCGGTAGTTCAAAAAAATCGATTGCATGCTGGGGGTAAAAAAACTCTGAATTTTCCAGGCCCACTCACAGTCGACCGGACACACCTCTGATGGAGAGCCCAAATGAGCCGACCCGATGATCGCCAGCCCTATACCCCCAGCGAAATCGATGACACCGAGGACCGCATGGGCAGCGTGCACGAGCTGGACTTCAACGACCGCCCCGAGGGGCGCATAGGGGATGAACGCCCGGCGGCTGAAGTAGCGAAGGAGTTCCCTGCGCGGCGCGTCGCAGAAGGCGGCATGACCGGCGGTGAGACACTGACGGACAGCGTGCAGGAAGACAACGTCACCGACGATGACCTGAGCCCCGGCACCCTGCTGGATGAAACCGGCGCGCGCGCCCCCTACGAACCGGGTGATGACGACGGCCCAGCGGATGAGAACCTGCGTGAGGTCGATGAGCAGGAGATCGGTGGTGGCATTGGCCTGGACGAAGCCGAGCTGGCACGGTCCGCTCCGCTGGACGGTGAACCCTGGACTGATGAAGTGGTTGATAACGAGCCGAGGAAGTGACCATGAATGAGCGTCGATGTGCCTGTGCGAACTGTTCGTGCACGGTGGACGAGAATGCCCGCATGCAGAATGACAAAGCCTATTGCTGTGAGGCCTGTGCATCAGGGCACCGCAACGGTGAGCCATGCCGTATGAGTGATTGCAAGTGCGGTGAAGCGGCTCAACCCGATGAAAACAAGGTCGACAATGCCCTGGATGAAACCTTCCCGGCCAGCGACCCGATTTCCCCCTGACCCTTTGAACAGCTTGATATCTGCTGCAGCACGCGCCCCGGGAGCTGGCAATGCCGGCTCCCGGGGCGCGGCAGGCCTGGGCCTCAATGCGTCTGCCAGATCCCGTTATTGCGCTCGCAGTCGGTACGGGCCTGGCCGAGGCTGGGGGTGTCGTAGTAATACGTGATTACCTGTGCGTCCTTGGGCAGCGTCGGGCGCGTGGAGGGCTCGTCGCGCCCTGCCGATTTCGGGTTGGCAAGGGTCTCCTGGGTCAACGGCGCGATGCAGCTGCCCACACTGCCATCGGCGCAGCGCGGGACCTTGTGCTTCTCGGTGCTGAGCATCTCCTTGCTCTCGTTGCTGCACGACCAATTGATCGCTTCAGCCGGCATGTTGCTGTAGCTGTAGCAGGTCCGTCCTTCAACTGGCTTGACCGCTTCACTGGCGGAGCGGGTCATCACCTCGCACGCGTCGGCCAGTACCTGCGTGCTGGCCAGGCTGCCCAGCACCACCATCAGCAAAGATAAACGCATGTGCCACCTCCCGGGCCTTGGGCCCGTGTTCAGGTCTTGCGTAATGTCGCTTCACCGCGTTGGCGCATAGCGCGGGCGCGTTTTTCCAGTATCAGGTAGGTAATCACCGCCAGCAGCAGCGGGATCAGGTAGTAAAGGGTGCGGTAGCCCAGCAGCGCCGCCACCAGGCTGCCCTGGCCCAGTTGGCCGTGCAGCAGCGCAAGAAACACGGCTTCGAGCACACCCAGCCCGGCAGGAATGTGGGCGACGACTCCAGCCACGCAACTGATCAGCAAGATGCCGAGAATAGAGGGGTAGAACAGGTCTCCGGGCAACAGCCAGTAAATCAGTGCTGCCATCAATGCCCAGTTGCTGGCCCCCAGCGCCACCTGGCACAGCGCCAGGCGCAGCGAGGGCAGGGTGATTTCATGCTCGCGCACCCGCCATGTACGACGCTTGGCAAAACCGCAGGCCAGCAGATAGGCCAGTGCCACACCCAGCAGCAGAAAACCGATCATCTGCAGCCCGGTTACGCCCACTGCCCAGTTTTCCGGCAACTTGACCAGGCGCAGGGCGAACACCGTACCGGCAAGCAGCATGTAACCCATCCAGTTGGTCAGCAGCCCCAGGGTCAGGATCTTGGTGATGGTCCCCGTGTCCAGGCCCAGCCGTCCGTATAACCGGTAACGCAAGGCAACGCCGCCGACCCAGGTGGTGAAGTTCAGGTTGAAGGCATAGCAGACGAAGGCCACCGGCAGCACTTGCCGCGCTGGCAGGTGGTGGCCGGTATAGGCGCGGGCCAGCAGGTCGTAGCCGGCGAATGTCAGGTAGCTGCACAGCGCCAGGCCCAAGCCGATGATCAGGGTGCTTGGCTTGTAGGCGACCAGTGACTGGCGAACCTCATTCCAGTCAAGGTTGCGCGCCAGCATGTACAGCAGCGCCGGTATCAGCACGATGAACAGCAGGGTCAGCAGGCGCTTGCCCCAGGTATGCCAGGCTTTGTGCTTCATCAGGTATTGCCCTCGTGAAGGTCGCCCTGGGCCTGCACTTCAGGCTGGACAGATTTCAGGCGTTGGCGGTGCGCCGGGAACCAGCCGGCAATGCGCGGGAAGTAGCGGGTCAGGTGAAAGCCGATGAAAATCAGCGGCGCGCGCCACCAGTAGCCGCGGATCATCCGCTCCAGCGTCACCGCCTTGCATTGGTCACTGGCGAGCGAGGCCAAGTGTTGGTACAGGTGCTGGTTGAACGCCCGATCACGTATCAGCAGGTTGGCCTCAAGGTTGAACGACAGGCTCAGCGGGTCGAGGTTGCTGGAGCCCACTGTCGACCATTCATCGTCCACCAACGCCACTTTGCCGTGCAGAGGGCGCTGGCAGTATTCGTGAATATGCACGCCGTCGCGCAACAGGTAGTTGTACAACAGTCTGGACAGCGCACGTACCCAGCGCATGTCCGGCTGGCCCTGCAGGATCAGGGTTACCTGCACACCACGGCGCGCTGCATTGCGTAACTCGCGCAACAGGCGGTAACCGGGGAAGAAATAAGCATTGGCAACTACGATGCGCTGACGGGCCGCACGCACGGCCTGCAGGTAACAGGCCTCGATATCGCTACGGTGGCGCGTGTTGTCCCGCTCGACCAGCACGGCGCTTACTTGGCCTGCGGGCTGGGTGAGCGGCTGTACCTGACTGGGCGGTTCGAGGACCGGGGCCATCAGCCGTCGGCTGGAAGCGTGCACCTGCGCGACCACCGGGCCACGAACCTCCACCGCGTAGTCCTGCTTGGCCATCGGGCCATAATCGCCCAGGTGATCGGCGCTGTAGTTGATCCCGCCAACGAATGCCCGTTCGCCATCCACCACCACGATCTTGCGGTGCAGGCGGCGGAACAGGTTGGTCCGCATGCCGGCTACCCGTGGTTGCGGGTCGAAGGCGTGAAACCGCACACCCGCTTCGGTCATCGCCGAAATGAAGGCATCCGGCAGATCGGCTGTGCCGTAACCATCCACCGCCAGTTCCACCCGCACGCC
>NZ_MOMO01000212.1:0-4014 GCF_009933855.1 Pseudomonas sp. SG-MS2
CTGCTGGTCTGGCCGTCACCGCCGCTGTCGCCAGCAGCAACATTAGTGCCGACGCCGAAGCGCAAGCCAACCAGCAGGCTGAACGCGCCAGTGCCGAAGCCGCGACCACCGACAACAGCGAAGTCGCTCAGCCGGCCGAGCAGGTCGAAGCCGTCGCCAAGGCCGAGGAAGTCGCCATTGCACCTGTGGTCGAGCAGCCGCTCAGCGAGCCGGTCGCCGCGGTCCAAGCCAGTGCCGAGCCTGTGGTTGAAGTTGCGCCTGAGCCGGTAGTCGAACAGGCCCCTGCGGTCGAGCCGGTAGTGGTTGCCGAGGCGCCTGTAGAGGCACCTGTCGAAGCACCGGCCATCGAAGCAGGTGAAGCAGAGAAAGCCCAGGTCGCCGCTGAACAAGCGCCGACGGCCGAGCTGCCTTCTGCTGTCGTCGAAACCCAGCCAGAAGTGGCTGCCGAGCCTGTAGCAACCGTAGTTGAAGCAGCACCTGTAGTCGCCGAGCCTGCCCCGGTAGAAGCACCGGCAGCGGTCGAAGCGGCCACCGTCATGCTGCCTAACGGCCGCGCCCCTAACGACCCACGCGAAGTGCGTCGTCGCAAGCGTGAGGCCGAAGCGGCAGCCAAGGCTGCGCAGGAAGCGGCCGCTGCTGGCACGCCAGCGCTGGAGACCGCCGATGAGCACAAGCCTCATCACGGTTGATAGCCACGGCTGAATGAAAAAGCCCCGCCAGTGTGAACTGGCGGGGCTTTTTCTTGGCCGTTTGTCGTGCCTGCACCGGCCTCAGTACAGGTTGGGCTCCATCTCCAGCTCAACCCCGAACCGCGCCAGGATATCCGCCTGGATGCGCTGCGCCAGGCCATGCAACTGCGCCCCGCTCGCCTGGCCATAATTGACCAGCACCAGCGACTGCAAGCGGTGCACGCCGGCATCGCCATCCCGATAACCCTTCCAGCCGGCCTGCTCGATCAACCAGCCTGCGGCCAGCTTCACCTGCCCGTCAGCCTGGGGATAAGCCACCACTCCTGGAAACTCAGCGCGGATGCGCGCCACCTGTTCGACGGCAACGACCGGGTTCTTGAAAAAGCTGCCGGCATTGCCCAACTCTGCCGGGTCGGGCAGCTTCTCGCGGCGAATGCTGCAAATAGCGTCGCTGATCGCCTGCGCCGTCGGCTCCTGCACGCCCTGCTCGGCCAGACGCTGACGCACCGGGCCGTAATCCAGATGGGCCTGCAGCCGGTGGCTCAGGGCAAAACGCACCCGCAGGATCAACCAACGCCCAGGGTTACGCTTGAACAGGCTGTCGCGGTAACCGAAGGCGCATTCCTCAAGCCCGAAGTCACGCAGCTCGCCCGTCTGCCGGTCCAGTGCCGTCAACCCGGCGAACACATCCTTGATCTCCACCCCATAGGCACCCACATTCTGCATTGGCGCCGCGCCCACCGTGCCCGGGATAAGGCTGAGGTTTTCAAGGCCACAAAGACCTTGCTGCAACGACCATTGCACGAAGGGATGCCAGGGCTCACCCGCCTCGGCCTCCACCAGCACACGCCCCGCGTCATCGCCAAGGACGTGGCGGCCACGGCTGGCCATGTGCAGCACCAGCGCGTCGACATCACGGGTCAGCAGCACGTTGCTGCCGCCGCCGATCACCATCACCGCAAGCCCTCGCTGGCGCGCTTGCGCCAGGGCCTCGCGCACCTCATCGTCGGTATGTACCTGGGCGAAGTAGCGGGCTTTAACATCGATGCCGAAGGTGTTGTAAGACTTGAGCGAAACCTGCTCCTGCCAGTGCGCCGTCATAACCGCCCCTTGATTTCGACAACCAGCTCACGGCAGGCCGCCTCGATCAGGTCCAGCACCTGCTCGAAGCCCTCTGCACCGCCGTAGTAAGGGTCCGGCACTTCATCCACAGCCGCCTCATAGCGGCGCAGGAACAGGTCCAGCTCGCCAGTCGCATTGTGCGGACGCATGGCGCGCAAGTGGCCCAGGTTGCTTTCATCCATGGCCAGAATCAGGTCGTACTCGGCAAAGTGCTCAGCCTTGACTTGCTGGGCACGCTGTTGCGACAGGTCGTACCCCCGCGCCAATGCGGCCTTGCAGGTGCGGCTGTCAGGCCCCTTGCCCACGTGCCAGTCACCGGTACCAGCAGAGGCCACGTGAACCTGCCCAGCCAGGCCTGCGGCCTGCAACTGATGACGCAGCACACCTTCGGCGGTGGGCGACCGGCAGATATTGCCCAGGCAAACGAACAGGACGCGCATCAGGCCTCCAGCAAGCGCCGCACGCGCTCGAGGTCTTGTGCAGTATCGACACCCACTGCTGGCGCCTCGATGGCGTCCGCCACATGAATACGCACGCCATGCCACAGCGCACGCAGCTGCTCAAGCGCCTCGGTCTGCTCGAGCCAGCACGGGCCCCAGCTGACGAAGTCCTGAAGGAAACCGACGCGGTAGGCGTACATGCCGATATGGCGACGGTAAGGCACGCCCTGCGGCAGTTGATCGCGGTCCTTGGCGAAAGCGTCACGCGCCCACGGCAGCGGCGCACGGCTGAAGCTCAAGGCCAGGCCGTTCTTGTCGCTGACCACCTTGACCGCATTGGGGTTGAACACGGTTTCGGGGTCGTGGATCGGCTCGGCCAGGGTCGCAATACCTGCCTCCGGATGCGCCGCCAGGTTGGCTGCGACCTGATCGATGATCACCGGCGGAATAAGCGGCTCGTCACCCTGGACGTTGACCACGATGGCGTCGGCAGGCAGGCCAAGCTGCGCAGCCACTTCAGCCAGGCGGTCGGTACCCGACTCATGGTCGGCGCGGGTCATCAGCACTTCGGCGCCAAAGGCCTGACAAGCCTCGACGATACCGGCGTCGTCGGTGGCGATGACCACACGGCCGGCACCGCTCTTGCGCGCCTGCTCCCAGACATGCTGAACCATCGGCTTGCCGGCGATCAGCAGCAACGGCTTGCCCGGCAGGCGCGTCGAGCGCAGACGGGCGGGAATGACCACGGTGAAGTTCAGGCTCATTTGTCCAGACGCTCGTCGTCGGTCAGGGTACGCGCCTCGCTTTCCAGCATCACCGGGATGCCATCGCGAATCGGATAGGCCAGGCCTGCGCCCTTGCTGATCAGCTCGGTCTTGTCAGCGCTGAGCTTGAGCGGGCCCTTGGTGATCGGGCAGGCCAGGATGTCGAGCAGTTTGGTGTCCATGGAAGCGTCCTTGAGGCCAGATGGCCGGAAATTGAAAAACGGGCTCAGGGCGTTCGATGCCCAGGCAGCAAGCGTTGCAGCTGGCTGTCGAACCAGTCGCAGAAGGCCGACGTAGGCAGGGCCTCCACGGCCAGGTACCACCAGTCATCGGCAGCGAAGGCCCGGCACTTCACCGCATCCTTCTCGGTCATCACCAACGGCAGCGGCGGGCTGAAAGCCAGGCTCTGAGCGCTGAACTGGGCGTGGTCGGCGAACGGATGCGGCACCGGCTGCCAGTTTAGCCCCAGCAGGGTATTGAAGAAACGTTGCGGGTTGCCGATGCCGGCTACCGCATGCAGGCGCTGGCCCGCCGGGAAGAAGTCGAGCGCGCGGCGCTCGCCACTGCGCAGGTTGACCAGCGCACTGGGTTGCAGACGAAAGGCGAAGCCCTCCGGGCGGTCGGCGCTGGCGCCGTTGAACAGCACCGCATCAGCCTCTTGCAGGCGCTCGGCAGGCTCGCGCAGGGGCCCGGCCGGCAAGCAGCGGCCATTGCCCAGGCCACGCGCAGCGTCGATCAGCACCAGTTCCAGGTCGCGCGCCAGGCGGTAATGCTGCATACCGTCGTCACACAGGATCAGGTCCAACGGCTCGCTGGCCAGCAATGCCTGCACGGCGCGGGAGCGGTCGGGGTCGATCATCAGCGGCACACCCGTGCGCTGAACGATCAGCAACGGTTCATCGCCGGCCTTCTCGGCACTCTGCGAGGCTTCGACACGCCAGGGCAGGCGAGGCGGTTCTGCACCGTAACCGCGGCTGACCACCCCCACCTTCAGCCCTT
>NZ_MOMO01000213.1:0-18103 GCF_009933855.1 Pseudomonas sp. SG-MS2
ATCGTCAAGATTCATTTCGCAAAACCCCTATCTGCGCAAGCAGGTAGGGGTTTTGTCTTTCCGATATTCGCACACCTTTCTCCAGGCAAAGATGTTTTGTCCCTCTCGCACCTGCGCAAACGCGCCGAAGGGTGCGACAATTATTCCTGTTCGTTTACGTGACTTTGCCCTGCCCAAGCTGCGTCAAGGCTTAGGTTCGGGGCATCCTCGCGCCCGAACATAGCGATGCCAGCGTGCCGTGCTGCGCATTTCTGGACCTTCACCGTCCTATACAACTGAGGTTACAAGCAAGATGGCCAAGGCCGCCGATGTCGTTGTGCAATGCCTGGAAAACGAAGGTGTCGAGTATGTGTTCGGCATTCCTGGTGAGGAAAACCTCGACCTGCTGGAATCCCTGCGCAAGTCGAAGATCAAGCTGGTACTGACCCGCCACGAGCAGTCTGCGGGCTTCATGGCAGCCACCTATGGCCGCCTGACCGGCAAGACCGGCGTCAGCCTGTCGACCCTGGGCCCTGGCGCGACCAACCTGGTAACTGCCAGTGCGTACGCCTACCTGGGCGGTATGCCGATGATGATGATTACCGGCCAGAAGCCGATCAAGAAGTCCAAGCAGGGCCGTTTCCAGATCATCGATGTGTGCGGCATGATGGACCCCATCACCAAGTACACCCACCAGTTTGCCTCGGCCGACAACATCCCTTCGCGCATGCGTGAAGCGTTCCGCCTGGCCGAAGAAGAAAAACCGGGCGCCGTGCACCTGGAGCTGCCGGAAGACATCGCTGCCGAGCAGACCGATGCCATGCCGATCCCGCGCAGCCTGCACCGCCGTCCACTGGCCGAGCACGTGGCCATCGAAGCTGCCATCGAGAAACTGCGCACCGCCCGCAGCCCTATCCTGGTGATTGGTGCCGGCGCCAACCGCAAGATGACCGCCAAGGTCCTCAAGCAACTGGTCGATAAGACCGGTATCCCGTTCGTCACCACTCAGCTGGGCAAGGGTGTGGTTGACGAGCGCAGCCCGCGCTTCCTGGGTAACGCTGCGTTGTCGTCCGGTGATTTCGTGCACCGTGCGATCGAAGCGGCTGACCTCATCGTCAACATCGGCCATGATGTGATCGAGAAGCCGCCGTTCTTCATGGTCCGTGGCGGCACCGAAGTCATTCATATCAACTTCCGTTCCGCCGAAGTCGACGCCGTGTACTTCCCGCAGGTAGAAGTGATCGGCGACATCGCCAACGCCGTCTGGCAGATCGCTGAAGGCCTGGGCGACACCTCGCACTGGGACTTCACCCGCCTCATGGCGATTCGTGAAGCCAACGAAGCCCAGATCGCCGAAGGCGGCGACGATGACCGCTTCCCGGTCTACCCTCAGCGCCTGGTTGCCGACATCCGTCGTGTACTGCCGTCCGAAGGTATCGTCGCCCTGGACAACGGCATCTACAAGATCTGGTTCGCGCGCAACTACAAGGCCCACAAGCCCAACACCGTACTGCTCGATAACGCCCTGGCGACCATGGGCGCCGGCCTGCCGTCGGCCATGGCAGCGCACCTGGTGTACCCGGACCGCCCGGTGATCTCGGTGTGTGGCGACGGCGGCTTCATGATGAACAGCCAGGAGCTGGAAACCGCAGTCCGTCTGGGCATGCACGTTACCGTGGTGATCCTGCGTGACGATGGCTACGGCATGATCCGCTGGAAGCAGGCCAACATGGGCTTCACCGATTTCGGCCTGGACTACGGCAACCCGGACTTCGTCAAGTACGCCGAAGCCTACGGTGCCAATGGCCACCGCGTGGAAAGCGCCGAAGGTTTGCTGCCGCTGCTCGAGCACTGCATCAAGACCCCGGGCGTGCACGTGATCGACTGCCCGGTCGATTACAGCGAGAACGACCGCATCCTCAACAGCGAGCTGCGTGAGCGCGCGCTGGCGGTGTAAGCCTTAAGGCCCGATCGCCGGCAAGCCGGCTCCCACGGGAATATCACTGGTCTCTTTGGCCAGTGATTGGCAAGTGGGGCGGTTTGCCGGCGATCAGGCTCTACAGAGCAGGGCCTGCGCTCGTTGGCGCGCATATATTCACCACCGCTCAGATCTCGCTATTCACCATTCAGGTTCTCAAGCCCCATGGAGAACACGAGAACATGACGATTGGATCGTCATACAACCACCCCGCCAACCTGGCCATTGAGCCTCCTTCAACCTCGCAACCTTGGGCTGCGCTTCCCGAAACCACCAGACCTTTTGTTTGGATGATCGATTTCACCTTTGATCACTACCCGCATTATCAGATGCTGTAGGTAATGGAATTCGTGGCTATCAGGTAGATAAGTCTTACCGGAGGTCTTCGCTTTTCCCACAGGTCTGTGGGAGTGCGCTGACTGTCGCTCCCCAGCCTGACCCCGTTTTACTGGCGCTCTTCCACAACAACCAAAAAAGGAAGCCGCCATGTCCGAACTATGCCTCCCCATAAGCCCGGTAAAAATCGCCGTCATTCAGTACGACCCTCAGGTTGGGCTAGACAATCGCGATGGCAACCTGAAACACGGGTTGGCCCTGGCCCGGCGAGCTGCTCGCGAAGGTGCCAACCTGATTGTGCTGCCTGAACTGGCAAACACCGGTTATACCTTTCAGTCGCGTGCCGAAGCCTATGCTCATGCCCAGACGTTACAGGACGGGCCCAGCCTCCAGGCGTGGGCGGACTTTGCGCAGGAACAACAGGTTTATCTGGCCGCAGGCTTCGCGGAACGCGATGGTCTGAAACTCTATGACAGTGCAGTGCTGTTCGGGCCTGAGGGGATGCTTGGGCATTACCGCAAGGCCCACCTGTGGAATCAGGAAAAGTTGTGGTTCACCCCCGGCGACCTGGGCTTCCCAGTCTTCGAAACGCCCATCGGGCGTATAGGTTTGTTGATCTGTTGGGATATCTGGTTTCCCGAGGTCCCACGCCTGATGGCGACGCAAGGTGCCGACATCCTCTGCAGCCTGAACAACTGGGTATGGACGCCACCACCGCTGTTCGATGCTGCCGGACGTTGCATGGCTTCATACCTCACCATGACGGCAGCACACGTCAACAATGTCTATATCGCCGCCGCCAACCGAATCGGTAGCGAGCGGGGAGGCCGTTTTCTGGGTTGTTCGCTGATCGCCGGGACCAACGGATGGCCCATCGGTGAAACGGCCAGTGCAGATCACGAAACCATCCTCTATGCCGATGTCGATCTCAGCGCAGCCCGTTCGGCGCCAATCTGGAACAGCCTCAACGATTTGCCGCGAGACCGGCGTACAGATCTTTACGACGCCACGCTCGGCTATCGCATGCATGCACCGATGCCACGCTGAGGAGACGGAAATGAAGGTTAAACTCATTTCGCCTCAGCAATTGATCCCAGCATTGATGCTGGCCAGCCTGACAGTATTGCTGGCTGCCAGCCTGGTGCTTGGTCAATGGCCGGATTATGCACAGTGGACTGCGACACTGGATCAGCCACTGAGCCGCCTGCGCTGGATAGTCGCAGACATCAGCGAAGTCACTTTTTACAAGCATGAACTACCCGCCCTCGGTTTGCTGCTCGGCGCTTGCCTGGCGCATTGGGCCTATATCCGTGGCTACCGTTGCCAGGGCTTCGCCATCTGTTATGGCAGTGGCTTGTGGCCCTGGGTTTTCATCAGCTCGCTGCTTGGCTTGCTGCTCAGTCATGCCTTGTGGGGCTGGACCTTGGCCAGTGGCGCCTGGCAACCCACTTTCGTCGCCTTCGTCTCGCTGCCTGCTGCCATGGTTCTGCTGTTTGGTGGCGGCTGGCAGGTGACGATCACCGGTGCGGTGTTGGGCGCACTGCTGGTAGCACCAGCCAGCCTGTTGCTGGTCAATTACCTGTGCTACCCCCTGCAGTTGCCTGCCGTGATCGGCAATGTCAGCGGGATGGCTGTAGCAAGCGTGATGGCTTTCATGCTGTGCAGGCGCTTTCCATCGCTGGTCGAGCGCGGCCGCAGGCCCGAGACGTTGCAGGCTGTTGCGCCAAACCCGGACTATGGCGTGGTCTGGTCACTCAGGCGAGTTTTGGCCGATTTCAGCGAAGGGCCATTTTTCGGAAATGAACTGGCCAGTCTGGGGCTCTTGCTGGGTGTGCTGGCCGCCTACATGCTAGCGCCCGCTGCACCCGCCTATGGCTCGCAACTGGTTGTTCAGCTGGTGGCCGGGCAGGGGTTGTCTTCACTGGTTGGTGTAGTGATCTGGCGTCGCCAGTGGCAAGCGCGTGGCTGGTATCCCACCTACATTCCCATTGTGTCGGTTGTTCCTGCCGCGGTGCTGACCCATGGCGGTAGCTGGCAGGTGGTCATGCTCAGCGCAGTATTGGGCGCGCTGATCGCACCGCCGTTGGCTGTGGCCATCAGCCAACGGTTACCGAGCCATATGCATGGCTATATCGGTAACGTTCTATCCATGGCCATCAGTACATTAGGTATCGTGCCGCTGGTCGGGCTTGTTACGGGAGTTGGCGTATGACGGAAGTTGAAAATTTGCCTCGCTTGTCGATTGCCAGCCTGGGAGGAACAGCCAGCATGCAGGCTGATGCATCAGGGCGGGGGGTGACGCCAAGTCTCGACTGTGAGAGGCAATTGGCCTCGTTACCCCAATTGCGCGAGATGGCGCACCTTGAAGTGGCCACGCTGTGTCTGGTCCCTAGTGCCTCACTGAGTTTCGTGATGCTTCTGGATGTGCTGGCCTGGGCTCGCGCTGAAATCGAAGGTGGCTCGCAGGCAGTGATACTCACTCAGGGGACCGATACGCTGGAGGAGACGGCGTACTTTTTCAACCTGCTCTGGCCTTTCGACGCACCGCTGGTGCTCACCGGTGCAATGCGCCCGCCCAGCCAGCCGGGGAGCGATGGGCCGGCCAATCTGCTGGCGGCGACGCAGGTAGCTCTGGCTCACGCTAGCAGGGGAAGAGGTGCGCTGGTAGTGATCAACGACCAGATCCACTGCGCAACACGGGTACGCAAGACTGCCAGCCTATCGATGGCCGCGTTCGAGTCGCCTGGCAGTGGCCCCGTTGGTGAACTCGTAGAAGGCTTGGCGGTTTATCGTCAACCGCCTTGCCCGCGCAGGGTGCTACCGCTCCCCGAACGCGTCGGGCATCGGGTTGCGCTGCTGGAAGCTTGCCTGGATGCAGACACAACCTTGCTGCAGGCTGTTGCGGCCTTTGGCTTCGAGGGGCTGGTCATATCCGGGTTTGGTGCCGGGCACGTTTCCAGCGCCTGGTCCGATGTGTTGGGTGAGCTGGCGGCGAAGCTGCCGGTGATTGTCGCTACCCGCACCGGAAGTGGTACCACCGCTCGGGCCACCTATGGTTTTGCGGGTGCCGAGATCGACTTGCAGTCCAAAGGCGTACACATGGCCGGACAACTCTGCCCGCGCAAGTGTCGAATATTGTTGTGGCTGCTACTCGGCACGGGGCAACAGTCGTCGCTGTGCACCTGGCTACCCCAATAGGGTAACTGCCCGCAGCTCTGTGGCTGTGGGCAGCCCTTGATCCGTCGCTGTGATAGGGTGCACACACTTTTGCTTTTCAGGATGTGCAACCATGCTCCCCCCCCTCAGCGAAAAAGAACTCCACCGCCTCGAAGACCTGCTGATCACCTACGGCAACGACTATTCGGTACTCAACCTTGCCGAGCTCAACGGCTTTTTCACCGGCCTGGCCAGCTCGCCGTCGCGGGTCAACCCTGAGCAGTGGTTGCCTGCGGTCGCCGGTGGCAAGGTGCCGAAGTTCAAGAAGCCTGCCCATGAAGAAGCCTATACGGCACTGATGCTGCGCTATGCCCACCAGGTGGCGGAACAGCTTGCGCAGAACGTCGACGGCTTCGAGCCGGTGTTCGAAGAAAGTGAAAGCGAGGAAGGGCCGGCGATCATCATGGAAGAGTGGTGCTTTGGCTACATGCGCGCTACCCAGATCGCACAATGGGGCGACCTTCCGCCCGAGCAGGATCAATTGCTCAAGGCAATTTCGCTGCACGGGCTGGAGGATAACTTCGAGCTGCTCGATACCATGAGTTTCGATGAGCTGCAGGCCTGCGTGCCACATGTGGTCGCAGCGGCGAAGGGCTTGTATCGGTATCAGAAGCAGCAGCGCCACTGACCCGATGGGGCGGGGCCCTTTTGGGTCTGCCCCGCCCACGGGCCTTGGGTACCCAGCGATTATTTCGCATCGCGAAATTATGATCTTCCCCCAGCACTGATTCTGCAACTCAGCGATTCAGCGCAGCATGTGCTCCACCAGCACCACGCCGGTGCCGACCCTGGAGCACAGACCATGATCAAACTCTACAACTTCCCCAAGTCCGGCCATGCCCATCGCATCGAGCTGATGTTGTCGCTGCTGGACCTGCCCACCGAACTGGTGTTCGTGGACCTGGCCAAGGGCGCGCACAAGCAGCCGGAATTCCTCGCCCTCAACCCCCTCGGCCAGGTGCCGGTGATCGATGACAACGGTACTGTCATTGCCGACTCCAACGCCATCCTCGTCTACCTGGCCAGCACGTACGACAAAGCCGGCCATTGGCTGCCCCATGACCCGGTCACCGCCGCCCGTGTGCAACGCTGGTTGTCCACCGCCGCAGGGCCGCTCGCCTTCGGCCCGGCCGCTGCCCGTCTGGTTACCGTGTTTGGCGCCTCATTCAACACCGACGAAGTCATCGGTCGCGCCCACGCCTTGCTCAAGGTGATGGACCGCGAACTGGCCGAGTCGCCATTCCTGGTGGGCGACCAGCCGACCATCGCTGATGTGGCCAACTACTCCTACATCGCCCATGCCCCCGAGGGCAACGTCTCGCTGGAGCCGTACCCCAACGTACGCGCCTGGCTGGCACGCATCGAAGCGCTGCCAGGCTTCGTCGCCATGCCACGTACCGCCGTAGGCCTGCAAGCCAACGCCTGAGCCGCAATCCAACCGAGGAACGCCGCCATGCAACAAACCCCTGACCCTCGACCCTCGCCCTGGCACGTTGGCGAAAAACGGCTGCAGGAGCAGGCCGGTGTGGCGCAGCGCATGGAGGTGTTCGGGCAGAAGGTCATCCGTGACTACATGCCCGACCAGCACCGCGAGTTCTACCGGCAACTGCCGTTCCTGGTCGCAGGCGCCGTGGACGCCCAGGGCAAACCGTGGGCGACGCTGCTTGAAGGCCTCGAAGGCTTCGTCAGCTCGCCCGACCCACGGCAATTGCTGATCGACACCCACCTCGCCAGCGACGACCCGGCAACGCCAGGCCTGGGCGCAGGCGGTGCTGTAGGCCTGCTCGGCATCGAGTTGCACAGCCGCCGGCGCAACCGCATCAACGGGCTTATCCAGCAAGGGAGCGGTGGCCCGCTGGCGGTGATGGTGGAGCATGCCTTCGGCAATTGTCCCCAGTACATTCAGCTGCGCGCTTACACGCGTGTCGATGAGCCGCCGCAGGGCAGGCTGGACTCCAGCGTACTGGATACCCACGCAGTGACGATGATCGAGCAGGCAGACACCTTCTTCGTCGCCAGCTACATTGACCACCAAGACGGCCATCGCGCTGTGGATGTCTCGCACCGCGGCGGCCGGGCCGGGTTCGTCAAGGTCGACGGCAACCGCCTGACCATCCCCGACTATGCCGGCAACTTGCACTTCAATACCCTCGGCAACCTGTTGGAAAATCCGCAGGCAGGGTTGTTGTTCGTCGATTTCAGCAACGGCAACGTGCTGCAAGTGACGGGGCGCACCGAGATTTTGCTCGACAGCCCGCTGATCAAAGACTTCGACGGCGCCGAGCGGCTATGGACGCTTCAGGTCGAACACATCGTGCTGCGCCGGGCTGGCGTGTCGCTACGCTGGGCCTTTGAGGAATACGCACCGACCAGCCTGATGACCGGGACCTGGGCCGAGGTCGAGCAGCGCCGGCAGCAGCGCGAGCGGCAGCGCCAATGGCTGGCCTGGCGTGTTGAGCGGGTGGTGCAGGAGAGCCAGGACATCCGCTCGTTCTACCTGGCGGCCGATGTGCCGGTAACCTTTGCTCCAGGCCAGCACATTCCTGTGCGTCTCTCGCTGGGTGGCGACACGCCGTTGATTCGCACCTACAGCCTGTCCTGCGCGCCATCGGACGGCCACCTGCGCATCAGCGTCAAGGCCCAGGGTGCGGCTTCGCGGTATTTGCACGAACAGGTCGGCGTGGGCGACCTGCTCGACGTGCGGCTGCCCATGGGCAGTTTTACCCTGGACGGCGACAGTACAAGGCCCATCGTGCTGATTGGTGCAGGCGTAGGTATTACCCCGCTGATCGCCATGTTGCGCGAGCAGCTGGCCCGGCAGCAGACGCGGCGGATTCACCTGTTCCACGGCGCCCGCCGCCTCGCTGACTTGCCATTTCAGCAGGAACTGGCCGCGTTGTCCGAGCAGGCAGGTGGCCTGTTGAGTGTGCATCGCTCCCTAAGCCAGCCGGAGGACGACGCAGTGCCAGGACGCGACTATGAACATGCCGGGCGCCTGGCGATCGAGCAGGTGAAAGCGAAGCTGGCGCTGGATGACTATGACTTCTACCTGTGTGGGCCGGCCAGCTTTACCCAGGACCTGTATGAAGGGTTACGCGCCATACACGTGCCGGACAAGCGCATTCATGCAGAAGCCTTCGGCCCGTCGACGCTCAGGCGTCATACCGATGACAACCAGCCGACGCTGCAGCAGCCACCGGCTGCCAGCGAGCCAGTGCCTGTGTACTTTGCCAGCTCGGCCAAGGAGGCGCGCTGGGCACCGGGCGGTGGTACCTTGCTCGAACTTGCCGAAGCCCGTGGGTTGTCGCCGGACTTCAGCTGCCGGGGCGGTTCGTGCGGCACCTGCAAGACCAAGGTGGTGAGCGGGCAGGTGCATTACCCGAACCCGCCTGCCCAGATGCCGGAAGCGGGGACAGTGCTGATCTGCTGCGCGGTGCCGGGCAAAGCGCAGGAGGGCGGGCAGGCGCTGGTACTGGATATTTGATGCTGCCTGCAGATAGCAGATAATCTCTACCCACGATACTCAGGAGCCGGCATGGACCAGATCCACCTGATGAAGGTGTTCGTCGCGGTAGGCGAGCTGGAAAGCTTCGCTGCTGCCGCCCGCCGTCTGGACATCTCGCCCGCTGCAGTAACCCGCGCGGTCAGCGCGCTTGAGGACATGCTCGGCGTCAAACTGCTGCTACGTACCACGCGCAGCGTGCGCCTGACCCAGGCGGGTGGCCGCTATCTGGAGGACACCCGCCACATCCTCGCCAGCATCTCTGAGGCCAACGAGGCCGCCGCCGGCATCAACGCCACGCCCAAAGGCGAACTGGCCGTCACCGCGCCCATCCTGTTCGGCAAGAAATTCGTCATGCCGAGCATCGTGCGTTATCTGCAGCGGTACCCCGAGGTGGACGTATCCGCCTACTTCCTCGACCGCATCGTCAACATGGTCGAGGAGGGCATGGACGTTGCGGTGCGTATCGGTCCGCTGCCCGACTCCGGCCTCAAGGCCCTGCGCGTAGGCAGGGTCAGGCGCATGCTCTGCGCCTCGCCTGAATACCTGGCGCGCCATGGTGTGCCGCAGCACCCCTCGGACTTGCCGGCGCATGCGGTGATCGCCACCACCAACCTCTCGCCGCGTGCCGGTTGGCGCTTCGGCGTGACGGACGAACCGACCCTGGTGCGCATCAAGCCCAGGCTCACCGTGACCAGCAACGACGGTGCGATCGCAGCGGCGGTGGGCGGGCTGGGGATTGCTCGGTTGCTGTCCTATCAGGTGGTGGACGAGATCGCCAGCGGGCAGTTACAGGTGCTACTGGCCGACTATGAGGAAGCCCCATGGCCGATCCATGTGCTGCACCGCGAAAGCAAGCATGGTTCGGCCAAGGTGCGCATGTTCGTCGACCTGCTGGCGCATGAGCTGCGGGCCCAAGGGCTGGACTGAAGTCATCCTGCCTTCGGTTCGCCCGGTTGCGGTCGCTCGCTGACAACCGTCTGGATCGCCTGGTACTCCAGGCTGAACCCCAGGCTCATTTCTTCACCCTGGCGCAACAAGCGCAAACCCGGTTGCCCCGGCAGGTGATGGGCATTGATTGGATGGCTGACCGGTTCAAAGCAGAAGAACGGCTTGTCCTGGGGGCAGAACAGCAAGAAATGCTCGGCGCCGTCGGCGCTGCATACCAGTCGATAACCGGCCCCGGGTTGCTCGATCACGCAGTCCCCGGCCCACCCGCCGAACGCATGGTCGACCACGGTGCCCGGCAGGCAGGCCGGTGCATCGAAGCACCAGTCTTGAGGCACCGCTGCCGTGTACGACGGCAACCGCCCCTCTTCGGCCAGCCACACGTGCTGCGCTGCTGCCTGCAGGCGGGTGTCAGGGTAGCGCGGGAAGTAAGGATGCAACCCCAGTCCATACCAGGTAGCGGGCTCATCCAGATGCGTTACCTGCAGGTCAAGCCTCAGGCGGCCTTCATGCAAATGCACATCCAGTACCGCCCGGTAGGCGAACGGCACGCTGCTCTGGAGCGTCAGCCTTGCACTTCGCTCACTGTGATGAGCCACCTGCCAGGCCTGCTGCCAGGCGGTGCCATGGATCGGATACGGGTCGTGTGCGGTGTTGGGCGCCAGGGCCAGCCAACCCTCGGGCCTTGCAAAACCACCCTCGGCAATACGGTTGGACCAGGGCGCCAACGGGTAGCACCCCAGCTGGCGCGGTGTACCGCTGGCCAGCGCTGCCTGATCGGTATGGCGCAACAGCGCCTGCCCGGTCGCCTTCACCTCCCAGTTAATCAGGCTGGCGCCCAGCTCGGGCGCCAGGGTCAGGCGGGTCAGGCGGTCTTGCAGCTGCAGTTCGGTGACAGCCATCAGCGGCTCCTTTCACAAAGCGGGTCAGCTGGCCCGACGATAGGTCAGCAGCACGATGCCGCACACCACCACGGCGGCGCCGACCAATTGCCAGGTGCCCAGGCGCTGATCCAGCAACGCCCAGCCCAGCAGCAACGTGGCGATGGGCTCGATATTCATCACTGGCGCGTTCTGCGCCATGTTCAGCCGTGGCACACAGACGAACAGCAAGGTGAAGGCCACGCCATACAGCACCACCAGGCTGGCCAAGGCCGTCCAGCCGCTGGCGCTGGCCGGCAGCGACAACCCCGAGGGCATCACCCCGCTGGCCCCCGCCACCAGCATGCTGGCGAACACGATCAGCAGGGTCAGCAAGCTGCGCACCGGGCCGCGAACGGCAGCCAGTTTGTGGTCGGTGATCCACAACGCGCAGGCGAACACGCAGGCGGCGCAGAACGAAAGGCCCACACCCAGTAGCCAGTGCGGGTTGGCCTCACCGTTATCGGCCAGGCGCCCAGGTACATCCAGCGCCAGCACCAGGCCACACAGGATCAGCCCCATGAACAGCACGGTGCGGCCGGTCGGGCGAGCGCCGCCCAGCGCCCAGGTGAGCAGCGCCAGCAGCATCGGAAAGGTGTTGCCTACCAGCAGCGCCAAGGCAACCGGAATGCGCGCCACGGCCGAGTACAGGCACAGGCTCTGGGTAGCGATCAACAGGCCCAACAGCAATTGCCAGTGCCGCGTGCCAGCCGGCAGGCTCAGCGGTTGGCGCTGCCACAGCACCAGGCTGGCCAGCACCAGGAAGGTGATGCCGGAACGACAGAGGATGGCCAACAGCACGCCGGTGTCGTCATCGAAGGCGATGCGCGCGGCAATGTGGTTGCCGGCGAACGAGCAGGCCAGCAGCGCCAGTAGCGCGACCGCCAGCTTGCGCGGGAAAAGGGAGACAGAAGCAGCGACAGCCATGTGCATGATCCATTTGCAGGTGTGTTCAGGAGGCTGTTGCGCAGCCCATCGCTGGCAAGCCAGCTCCCACTGGTTTTGCATTGGCCTTCAGATCGGCGTTGTCCCAGTGGGAGCCGGCTTGCCGGCGATGGGCCGCCCGGCGGCCCCGGATGAGCGCCGTTACAGCACGACGCTCGGCAGCCACAGCGAGATGGCCGGGATATAGGTGACCGCGATGAGCACCAGGAACAGCGCAATGTAGAACGGCAGCAGCGCCTTCACCGTCGATTCGATGCTCACCTTGCCGATGGCCGAGCCGACGAACAGCACCGCACCTACCGGTGGCGTGATCAACCCGATGCCCAGGTTCACCAGCATGATCATGCCGAAGTGCACCGGGTCCACACCGATGCCGGTGATCACGGGCAGCAGGATCGGCGTCAGGATCAGGATCAGCGGCGCCATGTCCATCACCGTGCCCAGCAGCAACAGCATGAAGTTGATGCACATCAGGATCACGTAGCGGTTGTCCGACAGGGTCAGGAACACTGTGGTGATCTTCGACGGGATCTGCATCAGCGTCATCACGTAGCCGAAGCTTGCAGCAAAGCCGATCAGGATCATCACGATCGAGATGGTCCGTACCGTACGGTGCATCAGCTTGGGCAGGTCGCGCCACTTGTAGTCGCGGTAGATGAACATGGTCACGAAGAACGACCAGACCACTGCCACGGCCGCTGATTCGGTGGCGGTGAACACGCCCGAGAGAATACCGCCAAGGATGATGACCATCGCCATCAGGCCCCACAGTGCTTCGCCGGCGATTTTCAGTGCCTGGCGCAGCGGGATCACTTCACCTTTGGGGTAGTTGCGCTTCTTGGCGAAGATCAGGCACAGGCCCATCATCACCGCGCTCAGCAGCAAGCCGGGCATGATCCCCGCGATGAACAGCGAGCCGATCGACACTGTGCCGCCCGCCGCCAGCGAGTACAGCACCGAGTTGTGGCTGGGCGGGGTGAGCAGTGCCTGCACCGAGCCGCTGACGGTCACTGCCGTGGAGAACTCGCGCGGGTAGCCCTTGCGCTCCATCTCGGGGATCAGTACCGAGCCTACAGACGCGGTGTCAGCCACCGACGAGCCGGAAATGGCGCCGAAGAAGGTCGAGGCCATGATATTGACCAGCGACAAACCGCCCCGTACGAAGCCCACCAGCACTCCGGCGAAGGCCACCAACCGCCGTGACATGCCACCTTCGGCCATGATTGCGCCAGCCAGCACGAAGAACGGAATGGCCAGCAGTGAAAACTTGTTAACCCCACTGGCGATCTGAATCATCATCGCCTGCAGCGGGATGTCGATCCACCAGGCGCCGATCAGCGCCGACAGGCCCAGGGCGAAAGCCACCGGCATGCCGATCAGGATGAGCACGATGAAACTGCCCAACAGAATGAACGCATCCATTTACGCAGCTCCTTCGTTTTCTTCCGCCAGATCGTAACGAACCACCTTGCGGTTGCTCTGATCGCCCAGCAGGAGTTTTTCCAGTACAAAAATCAAGGTCAGCAGACCACCGACCGGGATCGGCGCGTAGGTCATGCCCACCCGTACCCCAGGCAAAGAGGCCAGCGACTGGTTCCACGTGGTGATGCACAGCTTGATGCCGTAGTAGGTCATGAACACGCACACCAGGATCATCAGCACCTGCACCAGCAGTGCAACCAGCTGGCGCTGCAGCGGTGGCAGGCGGTCGGTGATCATCCCTACCGCCATGTGCGCGCCGGCCCGGTAGCTGGCGGCGGCACCGACGAAGGTGAACACCACCATCAGCAGGATCGACACTGGCTCAGGCCAGCTGGAGCCGGTACCCAGCACGTAGCGTGCAAAGATGCCCCAGGGAATGATCAGCGACATGGCCAGGATCGACAGGCCGGCGACCCAGATGCAGCTGCGATAGAGCGTGTCATTCACGCTCAGGAAAAGCGATTTCATAGGCATCACCAAAGCGGCAGGGCGGCGGGCGCCGCACTGCCGCGGTCAAACTTGGAAGGGGGCCGGTATTACTGGACGGCGTCGATACGCTTCATCAGGTCTGCGTACGGCGCACCGTACTTCTCGCGTACCGAAGCGGTAGCCTCGAAGAACGGTTTCTTGTCGACGCTGATGAACTCCACGCCCGCGGCCTTGAGTTTCTCTTCGCTGGCGGCAGTCTTGGCATCCCACAGCGCGCGCTCTTCCATCTGCGCTTCGCGCGCGACCTTCTTCACCAGCGCCTGCTGCTCAGGCGTGAGCTTGTTCCAGGTGGTCTTGGACATCACCACCGGCTCCGGCAGGATCAGATGGCCAGTGAGGGTGAAGTACTTGGCGCTCTGGTAGTGGTTGTGCTCGAGCAGGGTTGGCGGGTTGTTTTCGGCGCCATCGATCACGCCGGTCTGCAGGGCGCTGAAGATCTCGCCGGTGTCCATGGCGATGCCGTTGCCGCCCATGGCGTTCATCATGTCGATGAACAGCGGGTTGCCCTGCACGCGGATCTTCATGCCCTTGAGGTCTTCCAGGCTGCGCACCGGCTTCTTGGTATAGATGCTGCGCGAGCCGCCGTCCATCCACGCCAGGGCCACCAGGTTGAATTCGGAATTGGTGATCTTGTCGAGGATCTCCTGGCCGATATCGCCGTCGATGATCTTGCGCATGTGGTCATGGTCGCGGAACACGAACGGCATGTTGAACACGTTCACGTCCGGCACCACCGGGCCGACGATCCCCAGGCTGACGCGGGTCATCTGCACGGCACCGATCTGCGCCTGCTCGATGACTTCCTTTTCCGAGCCCAGGACGCCGCCGGGGAACATCTTGAAGGTGATCTCGCCATTGCTGGCGGCTTCGATCTTCTTGCCCATGTTCTGCTCGGCGACCACGGTCGGGTAACCGGCCGGGTGGATCTCGGCGAACTTGATGTCCAGCGCGTGGGCTGGCAGGGAGAGGCTGAAGGCGAACGGGAGTGCAGCAAGAAGCAGCTTGCGTTTGAAAGTCATGATGAAACTCCGTGGTTTTTATTATCCGGTTTCGGGCGTACGAGTGTGGTTGGCAGTACGGGTGTTCAGCCCCGGCAGGCAGGTTCCTCCAGGCCTTTGACGCCGAGTTCGAAGGCAAATACCCCACCAGCCAGCGGCTGGTCGCAGAGGTCGATGCCTGCGGGGCGGATCGAGGTGACGAACAGGGTGTCCAGGTTGGCGCCGCCGAAGGCGCACATCGCCGGCTTTTTCACCGGCACGTTGAGTGAGCGGTCAAGGCGGCCATCCGGCGTGAACCGGTGGATCTGACCGGCATCGTTGCCGCAGATCCAGTAGCAGCCGTCCTGGTCGATGGCAGCGCCGTCCGGGCGACCGGGGAAGGCGCGCATGTCGACGAACAGCCGCTTGTTGTGGGGTATGCCACTGTCGATGTCGTAGTCGAACACCCAGATCTTCTGCACGTCGGGGTGCGAGTCCGACAGGTACATGCGTGTGCCGTCGGGGCTGAAGGCCAGGCCATTGGGCACGATCATGCCGTCCTGCTGCAGGTGTAACTGGCCCTCGCCGTCATGCCGGTACAGCGCGCCGACCGTGGCGCCTTGCTGCATGTCCATCAACATGGTGCCGGCCCAGAAGCGGCCTTGGCGATCACAGCGCCCATCGTTGAAACGCATGCCGCTCTGGGCATGGTCGACGGCGCTGAGCAAGTGGCTGGCAAGGCTGCCATCGGCCCTGGTTTCAAGCTGGAAGATGCCGCTTTCCATGCCGGCGATCCAGCCCCGCTCAGTGCGCGCGATGCAGGCGAGCATCTCGTCGCCTTGCCAGGTCTGATGGGCACCATCGGGCTGCCAGCGATGCAGCTGGCGTGCGGGAATGTCGACCCAGTACAGGGCGTGTTCGGTGGGGTGCCACACGGGGCTTTCGCCGGTGCCGTTGCGGGCGTCGACGATCAGTTCGCAGTTCATGGCCGGGCCTCCTGGAGCACTGGGTGTCAGTTGAACGGTCCGGCTACGGCGAAGGCGCCGCCCTGATAGACCATGCTCGGGTCATCGGCGGCAGGTGCCGGCTGGGCCTCTACCACTTCGCGAAACACCTCGGAGGTGTCTTTAGGCTCGTAGCCCAGGTGCGCGGCATAGCGGTTGTCCCACCATACGGTGCGGTTGTCGGAGGCACCGTAGACAATGGTGTGGCCGACGTTGGGGGTGTTCAGCCCACGTTCGATGAGCTGGACCAGGTCGTCGTAGCTCAGCCAGGTGCACAACATGCGTGGGTTCTGTGGCTGGGGGAAGGACGAGCCAATGCGGATGCTGACGGTCTCGATGCCATAGCGGTCGAAGTAAAAGCTGGCCATATCCTCGCCGTAGCATTTGGACAACCCGTAGTAACTGTCGGGCCGGCGTGGAGCGTGAGCGTCGATGCGCTCGTCCTGGCGGTAGAAACCGATGGTGTGGTTGGAGCTGGCGAAGATGATGCGCTTGACCCCATGCTTGCGCGCCGCCTCGTAAACGTGGAAGACACCGCAGATGTTGGGGCCGAGGATGTCCTCGAAGGAGTGCTCGGTGGATACGCCGCCGAAATGGAGGATGGCGTCTACGCCTTCTACCAGTGCGTGGACGGCGGCCTTGTCGGCCAGGTCGCAGGTCACGACCTCTTCATGCGCACCCGCGGCAGGTGCCATCGGGCTGATATCGGAAAGGCGCAGGACCTCGGCGTAGCCTTGCAGGCGTTCGCGAAGGACCTTGCCCAGGCCGCCTGCGGCTCCGGTGAGCAGCAGGCGATTGAGGGGGGTAGTGGTCATGGCCGGCTCTATTTGTTAATTGTTGTAGGTTGTCGTATGACTGTGTTGATTATTGGCAGTGGGGTTGGCAGTTGTCAATGAGGCGTGTGCGGCTTTCGCCTGGTTTGGTGGTCAACTGTAGGAGCGGCCTTGTGTCGCGAAAGGGCTGCGCAGCGGCCCCAAAAACTTCGCAGGCGGCCCCATTGCCGGGGGCCGCTGCGCAGCCCTTTCGCGACACAAGGCCGCTCCTACGCCAGGCAATTGCCACACAAGGCCGTTGCCACAGGAAACGCGTTAGCCCGGGTTACAACAGCGACAGCGGGTAATTGAAGATCAACCGGTTCTCATCGAATTCGTTGTTGCTGTAGTCGCGCCGAATCGACGAGTTGCGCCATTTGACGCTCAAATCCTTGAACGCCCCGCTCTGGATCACATAGGCCAGCTCTGTTTCCCGCACCCACTCCTTGCCGTCGGTCACCGCCCCGGTATGCACGTCCTGCCCGCTGATGTAGCGGTTCATCAGCGTCAGCCCCGGCACCCCAACGGTGACGAAGTTGAAGTCATGACGCACCTGCCAGGAGCGCTCGTTGGCATTGTCGAAACTGGAGTTGTAGCTGTCGTTGGCCAAGGTGCCGCCGCTGGTGCCGTTGACCCTCATCCAGGTATCGCCATCGACCTTCTGCAGGCCCACCCAGAACGTGTTGCCGCCATACTTGGCCGAGAACATCCCCGAATACGTCTTGTTGTCCAGTTGCCCGGCCTTTTCGGAGCCGTCTTCGCCACCGTGGAAGTAACCGAGGTTGGCGCCGAAGGTCCAGCTGCCGACCGGCTGGCTGTGGCTCAGTTGCAGGTACTGCTGCTCATAGACGTCTTTGAGCACTGCGTTCCACAGCCCGACCAGCGTGCGGTCCTGGTTGAACTTGTATTCGCCACCGACGAAGTTGAAACGGTCCGAAAGGGCGCCGCCGTAGCTCATGTCGTCCATGCTGGCGTCGTTGCGCGGGCTGTTGCCGCGGAACTGCCCGCCGTACAGCGTCAGCCCGGCGATTTCGTTAGAGGTGACCTGCCCACCGCGGAAGGTCTGTGGCAGCGAGCGGCCATCGTCGGAACGCAGGATCGGCAGCACCGGCATCCACTCGCCGACCTTCAGTTCAGTCTTGGAAATCCGCGCCTTGCCCGCCACCGCCAGGCGCCCGAAGTCATCCGCCGGCTGCCCATCGTCATGGCGCGGCAGCAGGGCGGTGCCATAGGTGCCGCCACCGCCATCGAGCTTCACCGACCACATCCCCAGCACATCCACGCCGAAGCCGATCGGCCCTTCGGTGAACCCAGAGCGTGCATCGAGGATGAAGCTTTGCGTCCACTCCTCGGCCTTGCTCTGCGGGTTACTGGGGTTGGTGAAGTTGCGGTTGATATAGAAGTTGCGCAGGCCGAGCGTGGCTTTGGAATCTTCGATGAAGCCTGCGGCCACGCTGATGCCCGGCAAGCTCCCGATCATGCCGGCGCCCAGCAGGGCAAAGGGAAGGGTATGGC
>NZ_MOMO01000214.1:0-43249 GCF_009933855.1 Pseudomonas sp. SG-MS2
TGGAAGACATGCTGATTTCCCATGGCATCTACAACCTGATCATCTTCGTGCTGGCCATCTATATCGGCTACCACGTGGTCTGGAACGTGACCCCGGCACTGCACACACCCCTGATGGCGGTCACCAACGCCATCTCGGCCATCGTCATCGTCGGCGCCATGCTGGCTGCTGCGCTGACCGTGACCCCGGCCGGCAAGCTGATGGGCACCCTGGCGGTGGCCCTGGCTGCGGTCAACGTGTTCGGTGGCTTCCTGGTCACCCGTCGCATGCTTGAGATGTTCAAGAAGAAAACCAAGAACGAGGCGCAGAAGTAAGCATGAGCATGAATCTGGTAACGCTCCTCTATCTCGTCGCCTCGGTCTGCTTCATTCAGGCGCTCAAGGGCCTGTCGCACCCGACCACGTCGCGGCGCGGCAACCTGTTCGGCATGATCGGCATGGGGATCGCGATCCTCACCACGGTTGGCCTCATCTATAAGCTTGGGGCAGAGCTGGCAACTGCCGGGATTGGCTACGTCATCGTCGGCCTGCTGGTCGGCGGTACCGCGGGCTCGATCATGGCCAAGCGCGTAGAAATGACCAAGATGCCGGAGCTGGTCGCCTTCATGCACAGCATGATCGGCCTGGCGGCGGTATTCATTGCCATCGCGGCAGTACTCGAGCCGCAATCGATGGGCATTGTCGCCAGCATCAGCGACCCGATCCCCACCGGTAACCGCCTGGAGCTGTTCCTTGGCGCTGCCATCGGTGCAATCACTTTCTCCGGTTCCGTGATCGCGTTCGGCAAGCTGTCGGGCAAGTACAAGTTCCGCCTGTTCCAAGGCGCACCGGTACAGTTCGCCGGCCAGCACAAGCTGAACCTGATTCTGGGCCTGACCACGATTGCCCTGGGCCTGCTGTTCACCTTCACCGGCCACTACAGCGCCTTCACCTTGATGCTGGTCCTGGCCTTCATCATGGGTGTACTGATCATTATCCCGATCGGCGGTGCAGACATGCCGGTGGTGGTGTCGATGCTCAATAGCTATTCGGGTTGGGCGGCGGCCGGTATCGGCTTCTCGCTGAACAACTCGATGCTGATCATCGCCGGCTCCCTGGTGGGCTCCAGCGGTGCGATCCTCTCGTACATCATGTGCAAAGCGATGAATCGCTCGTTCTTCAACGTCATCCTCGGCGGCTTCGGCGGGGATACCGATACCGGCGCAGCGCAAGGCTCGAAAGAGCAGCGCCCGGTGAAGTCTGGCTCGGCTGACGACGCGACCTTCCTGCTGAGCAACGCCGACACGGTGATCATCGTACCCGGCTACGGACTGGCGGTAGCCCGTGCCCAGCACGCGCTCAAGGAGCTGACCGAGAAGCTGACCCACAACGGCGTGACCGTGAAGTACGCGATCCACCCGGTGGCAGGGCGCATGCCCGGGCACATGAACGTACTGCTGGCCGAGGCCGAAGTGCCCTACGACCAAGTGTTCGAGATGGAAGACATCAACGCCGAGTTTGGCCAGGCTGACGTAGTGTTGGTGCTGGGCGCCAACGACGTGGTCAACCCGGCGGCGAAGAACGATCCAAAGTCGCCGATCGCGGGCATGCCGATCCTGGAGGCGTACAAAGCCAAGACCATCATCGTCAACAAACGCTCCATGGCCAGCGGCTACGCCGGCCTGGACAACGAACTGTTCTACCTGGACAAGACCATGATGGTGTTCGGTGACGCGAAGAAGGTCATCGAGGATATGGTCAAAGCCGTCGAGTAACCCCGATTCCACCACCCAGTGGACTATAAAGAAGCCCCGGCGAGATCCCTCCCGGGGCTTTTTCATTTTGCTGATCCAGATCAATGGCTCTATTGCGTGGCTCCTCATACGACCATGGTCGCGGGACGGCGCCGGGGTAAATCTCTAGACTGCGCTGCAGTAGCTTCAGTAGCCCGAGATAACAATCCATGTACCGTGATCGTATCCGCTTGTCCTCCCTGCACAGCAAGGTAATGAGTGCGGCTGACGCCGCTGGCCTGATCGAGGACGGCATGACCGTCGGCATGAGCGGGTTCACCCGCGCCGGCGAAGCCAAGGCCGTACCGCATGCCTTGGCCGAACGCGCCAAGCTGTCGCCTCTGAAAATCAGCCTGATGACCGGCGCCAGCCTGGGCAATGACCTGGACAAGCAACTGACCGAGGCTGGCGTGCTGGCGCGCCGCATGCCGTTCCAGGTCGACAGCACCCTGCGCAAAGCCATCAACGACGGTCAGGTGATGTTCATCGACCAGCACCTGTCGGAAACCGTCGAGCAACTGCGCAACCAGCAGCTCAAACTGCCGGACATCGCGGTAATCGAAGCGGTGGCCATTACTGAACAGGGCCACATCGTGCCGACCACTTCGGTGGGCAACTCGGCGAGCTTCGCGATCTTCGCCAAGCAGGTGATTGTCGAGATCAACCTGTCGCACAACGCCAACCTCGAAGGCCTGCACGACATCTATATCCCGACCTATCGCCCAACCCGCACGCCGATCCCGCTGGTGAAAGTGGATGACCGCATCGGCAGCACCGCAATCCCGATCGACCCCGCCAAGATCGTCGGCATCGTCATCAGCGACCAGCCAGATTCGCCCTCCACCGTGCTACCGCCGGACGATGAAACCCAGGCCATCGCCGACCACCTGATCAACTTCCTCAAGAACGAAGTGGATGCAGGCCGCATGACCAACAGGCTCGGCCCGCTGCAAGCCGGCATCGGCAGCATCGCCAACGCGGTGATGTGTGGCCTGATCGAGTCGCCGTTCGAAGACCTGACCATGTACTCCGAAGTACTTCAGGACTCGACCTTCGACCTGATCGACGCTGGCAAGCTGAGTTTTGCCTCGGGCAGCTCCATCACCCTGTCGGGCCGTCGCAATGCCGACGTATTCGGCAACCTGGAGCGCTACAAGGACAAGCTGGTACTGCGCCCGCAGGAGATCTCCAACCACCCTGAAGTCGTGCGCCGCCTTGGCATCATCGGCATCAACACGGCGCTGGAGTTCGACATCTACGGCAACGTCAACTCCACGCACGTCTGTGGCACCCGGATGATGAACGGTATCGGTGGCTCCGGCGATTTCGCCCGTAATGCCCACCTGGCCGTATTCGTCACCAAGTCGATCGCCAAAGGCGGCGCGATCTCCAGCGTGGTGCCTATGGTGAGCCATGTCGACCACACCGAGCACGACGTGGACATCCTGGTGACCGAACAGGGGCTTGCCGACCTGCGGGGCCTCGCGCCACGGGAACGGGCACGGGCGATCATCGATAACTGTGTCCACCCGGATTACCGTGCAGCGCTGAACGACTACTTCGATCGCGCTTGCCTGCGTGGCGGCCACACTCCGCATATCCTGCGTGAGGCGCTGAGCTGGCACGAAAATCTGGAAGAAAGTGGGCGCATGCTCGCCAGGTGATCTGTAGCAGCGGCCTGCCTTTGCCCGAGGCCGCCACGCATTCCGGACGCCATAGCAATACCTCGAGGGCTGCCCTGCAGCCCTTTCTCGGCACAAGCCCGATTCAGCAAGCACTGAATACGATAAAACTGTACTACTGTACCGTTAATTCTCCACGCTCCCGCCTACTCAAAACCATATAAAACCTGAAAAAGCACCATAACGGTGCGGACCAGTACAGTTGCGCCTGTTTCGAGTGCAACAGTAGGGTTACACAGTTAACTGAACCATCGTAATGCAGTAGAACTGTATCTACTGTTATGGACAGCAGAGGAGGATCATTGGCATCAGTTAAACCACTCCCTAGTCCCGCCATAAGCGGAAGGATGAAACATCATGGAACGTACCCTCAGTTCCGGTCTCGTTTTCGAAAACAACGCCCAGCAAACCAACGCTTCGCTGCCGCTGCGCGCGCTCTCTACCCTGCTGCTGTGGCAGCGCCGCATGGCCAGCCGCCGTCAGCTGGCGCGTCTCGATGCCCGCCTGCTGGCCGATGCCGGTATCAGCGAGTCGCAGCGTTACGAAGAGCTGAGCAAGCCGTTCTGGCGCTAAGCACCGGCTCGCCGGCTTCAGCTGGCACCGTGAATCCCAAACCCGTTGCAGGAGACTGCAGCGGGTTTTTTTATGGGGTAACTCTCGGCCACCCTTGAAGCAGAGCCTGCCATCACTGAACCAGTACAATTTTCAATGTATCAAAATAGACCATAACAGTTACCTTGTGCGCCGTTCATTGACATCCATAAATTCCGGCGCGTGATACGCTTGACTGGGCGGTCTGGTAAAAACCAGATGTTCAAAGCCACCGTGACGAACCGTGTGAGCGTCCAATAAGCAGATCCACCCGAATCTTCCCCAGGAGTGCACGACCATGACCCGTAATTACCTGATTGGCGCAGCCCTGCTGCTCGGCTTGGCCGGCACTGCCCACGCCACCAGCTTCATTGTCACTACTGATGCAGTCGTTGGCGCGGTTGCCGCCTCCACCGACGCTACCTCCGATGTGTCCTCGTCTTTCCGTGATGACAAGATCGTTCAGGCCGCTCGCGATGATGCGGCCAGCTACGTGGGCAGCCAGGGCGCCATTCGCGGCGCCAAGCTCGAGAGCGCTTTGCTGCACATCCGCTCGAGCATGCCAGCCCTGCAGGCCAGCGATGCGCAATTGGCCCAGGCCATCCTCGCGATCTGACCCGCTACAGCCCACAAGCGCTGGCCCTGGCCGGTACTTGTGGGCTAGCCTTCGACGTTCCTGTTCCTGTCGTAAGAAAGCCAATGCGTTATCTGTTGCCGCTGCTGTTTTCCGTAGTCGCCATGGGCAGTGCCCATGCCATGGACACCACCACGCAAGGCCTGGTCATCACAGGCTACGTCACCAGCCAAGTCACGACTGCCCCATTCGACCGCAAGCTGGTCAGGCAGGCTCGCGACGATGCCGCAGCCTTCGTCGCCAGCGACGGCCTGATTCACGGAGCACGCCTGGAAGCAGCACTCAAGTCGCTGCGCCATGACGGCGGCCGTCAATCTGTCGGCGACCTTGAACTGGCAGAAGCAATTCTCGTCCAATCACTAAATCTGACTCCCTGCATTTCCGGAGATGCTCCATGCGTAAACCGCTGATCGCCGCTACCCTCGGCATGTTGCTGCTGGCCGACCTGGCCCAGGCACAAACTCTGGTGGCCACCAGCAACATCATCGTGCGGGCCTTTGGCCGCTCGATCGACTTCACCTCTGACACCACCACCTCGATCCGCGACTCCAAGGTCGTGCGTGAAGCCCATGACGATGCCGCCAGCTTCGTCGCCAGCAACGGTGATATTCGTGGCGCCCAGCTTGAGGCCGCCTTCAACACCCTGCGCGAACGCGTGCCTGAAGCGCGCGGCGCCAGCGACCAGGTGCTGGCCGAAGCCATCCTGGCACTGTGAACCGCGTACGTGCCTGGTTGCTCGGCTGCGCCCTGACGCTGCTGGGCACGCCCGCCCTGGCCGGCCTGCAGCTCGAGCTGCAGGCAGCCGGCCTGGCCCCACAGCAGGCTCAAGCCACCCAAGCCCTGCTTGATGAGGCTTTGGCCAAGCTCCCTCCCCGCTTCAAGCAACAGCTCGACCGGCGCATTGAGGTCAGCTGGAGCGACAACATGCCAGCCGATGCCTACGGGCAGGCCTCCTTGGTCTCGACCCTGCAGCTCAACCGGCGCCTGCTGCCCGGCCTGACTGACGGCAGTGCTGCACAGGAGCGCACCAACCGTCCGCATGGCACGGTGCGTGAGGAGTTGCTGGCTACAGTCCTGCACGAACTTACCCACATATACGACCGAGCCCGGCTCTGGCCCAGTGCTGAACATTCGCTGATCGCCCGCTGCAAGCGCCAGCAAGGCACCGTTGGCAAGGTCGGTCTTCCCGAGCAATGCCGCGGCCAGGCCGAGCGCCGCTTTACCCTGAGCGACGACCCGCGCCTGCTCGACCTGGCCGGCTGGCAGCAATACGTCGGCCGCCGCGGTGAGCGCGAACAGCACAATGGCCAGTTCCTGCGCAGCCCCGACAGCTATGAGCTGAGCAGCCCCAAGGAATACATCGCGGTCAACATGGAGTACTTCCTCCTGGACCCGAGCTACGGCTGCCGTCGGCCAGCACTTAATCAGTACCTGGCTGATCATTTCGGCTGGGCGCCCGAGCAGGCAACGTGCGCCAAGGGCTTGCCATTCCTCAACGCCGGCAGCGACTTCGCCCGCCAGCCGTTGGGCGAAATCGACCCGGAACGGGTCTATGAGGTGGACTTTCTCCTGGCCGAGGCCAACCAGAACCTGGTGAGCCGTTGGGGCCACAGCATGCTGCGCCTGGTGATCTGCAAACCCGGCCGCCCTCGCGGGCCAGACTGCCGACTGGACCTCGACCAGCACCTGGTGCTCTCCTACCGTGCCTTCGTCAATGACGTTCAACTGTCCAGCTGGGATGGCCTGGTTGGCGCCTATCCGTCGAGGCTGTTCGTGCTACCGCTGGCCCAAGTGATCGACGAATACACCAAGACCGAACTGCGCAGCCTGGCGTCGGTGCCGTTGAAGCTCAACCGCGACGAAGTTGAAAACCTGGTACGCCAGGCCGCGGAGATGCACTGGAGTTATGACGGCAACTACTGGTTCCTGTCCAACAACTGTGCGGTGGAGTCATTGAAACTGCTGCGCAGCGGCACCGCCAACCCGCGCCTGAATGATCTCGACAGCATCATGCCCAACGGTTTGCTTGCAGTATTGAAGGGCCGGGGGCTGGCCGATACCAGCGTGCTCGACGACCCGCGCGAAGCCTTGCGCCTGGGCTACCGTTTCGACTCGTATCGCGAACGCTATCAAGCGATGTTCGATGTGCTGAAGCAACAGCTGCCAGTCAAGCAGGACAAGGTCGAGGACTGGCTGGCCCAGGACGCCGAACAGCGCCGCGGCTGGTTCTTGCAAGCCGACCTGCGCACCAGCGCCGCCTTGCTTTTGCTGGAACAGGCCAGCCTGCGCCGCCAACTGCTGCTGGCTCAGGATGAAGTGAAGCAGCGCTATCTGAATGCGGCCGCGCTGAAAGATGGCAGTATCAACAAGGCTGACCAGACCCTGAAGCAGATGCTCGCCAACAGTGGCTTCCTCAGCCGCCCGGCCGAACTGCTGGATACAAAGGGATACGGGCTGCCGCAGCCGGATGAGCGCAAGCATCTGGAAAAAGTCAGTAGTGAACGGCAGGCCCAGTTGCTGCGCTTGAGCACTGACCTGGACAGAGAAGTCAGGGCGCTGCTGGAGCCTTCGCGGGCCAAGGAAATTGCTGCGGTCGAGGCCAATGTGAAGCTGATTGGTGAGCACCTGCGGGCGCTGCACAAGGCAGCAGGCGGCCTGCAACTGCCTTGATTGCCCTCCTGGCCCTGTCGCCGGCAATCCGGCGACAGGGCGGGCAATGCCATCCAGAGGCTAGCGTTTTTCCTCTTCCTCTTCAGGCAAACCTTCATCCACATGCAGCCAGGGCAACCGGCTCCCGGTCCAAATGTGCCGCGTGGCCCGCACCCGTTCCGGGTGGTCCAGCGTCGCTACCGTCACATCGATGCTGCCCGGGCTATGCGACGTCACCAACGCCACATGTGCACCACAATCACCGCAGAAGTAGCGCTTGCAACTGGCCGGAGCCACATAGCACTGCGGCCTGCCCGCCACCCATTGGAAACCGGAGCGAGGCACGGTGAGCCAGGTCACCAGCAGGCCGCCGCTGACCCGCCTGCAGATCGAGCAATGGCAATGGGCGATATCCGTCAACTCACCCCTCAAGCAATAGCGCAAGGCGCCGCAATGGCAGCCACCTTCAGTTACATCAGACATCTCCTACCTCCCGTCGCCCTTTTCCTGGCGAAAGCTGGCTGAAAGCTTGCCCCCATAGGATAGCCACCACTACCGGCACAAGACCGGTCAGCCAGGGCACCCGGAATCTTCCGCGCCCGGCCCAATCAACAACAACAATGGTGATTCTGATGTATTCCTGTGCCCGCCCTTTCGCAGTCCCCCCCCGCTTGCTCCCCGCGCAGCGCTCAACGCGCTGATTCGCCCGATCGACTTTCCTTTCGCCGCGCCACGCCTGGAGTATTGCCATGCTGACCTTCCTCGGCTTTGCCATGGTCATCACCTTCATGTACCTGATCATGACCAAGCGCCTGTCGGCCTTGATCGCGCTGATCCTGGTACCGATCCTGTTCGCCCTGTTCGGTGGTTTTTCCGCCAAGATCGGCCCGATGATGCTCGAAGGCATCAGCAAGCTCGCGCCCACCGGCGTCATGCTGATGTTCGCCATCCTTTACTTCGCCCTGATGATCGACTCCGGCCTGTTCGACCCGGCGGTGCGCAAGATCCTCAAGCTGGTCAAGGGCGACCCGCTGAAAGTCTCGGTCGGCACCGCCGTGCTGGCCCTGGTGGTCTCGCTGGACGGTGACGGCGCCACCACCTACATGATCTGCTGCGCCGCCATGCTGCCCCTGTACAGCCGCCTGGGCATGAGCCCGCGGATCATGGCCGGCCTGATCATCCTCGCCGGTGGGGTAATGAACATGACCCCATGGGGCGGCCCTACTGCCCGCGCAGCCAGTGCCCTGCACGTAGACCCTTCGGACATTTTCGTACCGATGATCCCGGCCATGGTCTTTGGCGTGCTGGCGATCCTGGCCATCGCCTACATGTACGGCAAGCGTGAGCGTGCCCGCCTGGGTGAACTGCACCTGCCTACCGACGACATCGATCACAGCGAAATCACCGTGTCGCAGTTCCCCGACGCACGCCGGCCGAAGCTTCTGTGGTTCAACGGTGCGCTCACCGCTGCGCTGATGGCTGCACTGATCGCAGGCCTGCTACCACTGCCGGTGCTGTTCATGATCGCCTTCAGCATCGCCATGATCGTCAACTACCCTTGCCTTCAGCAGCAGAAGGACCGTATTGCCGCCCACGCTGGCAGCGTACTCGCCGTGACCGGGCTGATCTTCGCCGCCGGTATCTTCACCGGCATCCTGTCGGGCACCGGCATGGTCGAGGCCATGTCCAAAAGCTTGCTGGCGGTCATTCCCGAAGCGCTGGGCCCTTACCTGGCGGTGATCACCGCGATCGTGAGCATGCCGTTCACCTTCTTCATGTCCAATGACGCCTTCTATTACGGCGTGCTGCCGGTGCTGGCCGAAGCGGCCAGCCACTACGGCATCAGCCCGGTGGAAATGGCCCGCGCTTCGATCGTCGGCCAGCCGGTACACCTGCTGAGCCCGCTGGTACCCTCGACCTACCTGCTGGTGGCGCTGGCAGGCATCGAATTCGGTGATCATCAGCGCTTCACCCTCAAGTGGGCAGTACTGGTGTGCATGTGCATAATGCTCGCCGCACTGCTGATGGGCATTTTTCCGCTGTTCAGCAGTCTGTAAATAAACGCCTGTCTCCGCAACGCGAAGTGCCCTGTGCAGGGGCGCTTCGCCACTATCGTTCGAAGGAATACACATGGAATGGCTGACCAGCCCGGAAATCTGGGTTGCCTTTTTCACCCTCACTGCGCTTGAGATCGTTCTCGGTATCGACAACATCATCATGATCTCGATTCTGGTCAGCCGCATGCCCAAGCACATGCAGGCGCGCACCCGAATCTTCGGCCTGGCCCTGGCCATGGTCACCCGCATTTTGCTGTTGCTGTCGATCACCTGGGTCATGCGCCTGACTGCCGACCTGTTCGTGGTATTCGGCCAGGGCATCTCGGGCCGCGACCTGATTCTGTTCTTTGGCGGCCTGTTCCTGCTGTGGAAAAGCTCGCAGGAGATCTACCACGGCCTGGAAGGCGAGGACGAAAGCGGTGACGAGCCCAAGGGCAAGGGCGGCACGTTCCTCTTCACCATCATTCAGATCGCCATCATCGACATCGTGTTCTCCCTGGACTCGGTGATCACTGCTGTAGGCATGGTTTCGCATGTGCCGGTGATGGTCGCAGCAATCATCGTTGCAGTACTGGTGATGATGTTGTGCGCCGGTGCCATCAGCAACTTCATCGACAAGCACCCTTCGCTGAAGATGCTTGCGCTTTCGTTCCTGATCGTCGTAGGTACTGTGCTGATCGCCGAATCTTTCGATGTGCACGTGCCCAAGGGCTACGTCTACTTCGCCATGGCGTTCTCCCTGGGGGTGGAGGCCATCAACATCCGCATGCGCACCGCCATGGCGCGCAAGCGCGGCAAGGAGCAAGACGCAGTTAAATTGCGCAAGGACATTCCGGGTCAGTAAGCACCGCGAACGCAGTATTCGAGGGCCCTCATCAGGGCCCTTTTTCATGCCTTGGGTTTCGTGACAGACAGGTTTCAAATACTGGCCGAGCATGCCAAGCTGGCGACAGGCCCGCAAAACAACTAAAGCTTGAGTAAGCACTGGATAAAAACACCCACCCCCGGGCCAGGCTTACCGCTTCACCCATTGGCTCCGCCTTTGGAGCCCGGATAAGAGGGGGGCTACACCATGCTGACCCTGCTCAACCTGCTTTCCGCCGTCGCGTTGCTGGTATGGGGCACGCACATCGTCCGTACCGGCATCCTGAGAGTGTTCGGCTCCAACCTGCGCCGGGTCCTGAGCCAGAACATGAACCGGCGGCCATTGGCATTCATCGCCGGTATCCTGGTCACGGCCGTGGTGCAGAGCAGCAACGCGACCGCCATGCTGGTGACGTCATTCGTGGGTCAGGGCTTGATGGCCATGACCCCGGCCTTGGCAATCATGCTCGGTGCAGATGTCGGCACTGCACTGATGGCCAGGGTGCTTACCCTGGACCTTTCATGGCTCTCGCCGTTGCTGATATTCCTGGGTGTGATCTTTTTTCTGTCGCGCAAGCAAACGCGCGCGGGCCAGCTGGGCCGGGTAGGCATCGGCCTGGGTCTGATCATTCTGGCGCTGGAACTGATCGTTCAGGCGGCCACCCCCATCACCCAGGCTCAGGGTGTGAAAGTACTGTTCGCCTCATTGACCGGAGACATCCTGCTCGATGCTTTGGCTGGCGCAGTGTTCGCCATGGTTTCGTACTCCAGCCTGGCAGCAGTGCTGCTGACCGCTACCCTGGCCGGCGCTGAACTGATCAGCCTGCCAGTGGCCATCGGCCTGGTGGTCGGCGCCAACATCGGCAGCGGGCTGCTGGCGTTTCTCAGCACCAGCATGCAGAACGCCGCGGGCCGGCGAGTGGCCTTGGGAAGCCTGTTGTACAAGCTGATCGGCCTGGTGCTGATCATTCCGGTGCTCAATCCACTGGTGGCGTGGATGGACTCGCTGAGCTTCAGCCCACAGGAGCTGGTGATCGGCTTCCACCTGCTCTACAACACGCTGCGTTGCCTGGTCCTGCTGCCCACCGTCAAGCCCATGGGGCGCCTGTGCAACTGCTTGTTGCCGGAGCGCGAGAACGGTAACGGCCAAGTGCGCCCACGCCACCTGGACGCCTCGGCACTCACCACACCCAGCCTGGCCTTGGCCAATGCTGCCCGCGAAACGTTGCGCCTGGGCGATATCGTCGACAGCCTGCTCGAGGCCATGCTCAACGCCCTGCGCGGCACCCAGACCGCCCTCCCACAGCAGGTCCGTGCCCTGGGCGAAGATGCCGAAGCGCTGTACAGCGCCATCAAACTGTACCTGGCCCAAATGCCCCGGGAAGACCTCAGCGATCAGGACAACAGGCGCTGGGCCGAAATCATCGAACTGGCGATCAACCTCAAGCTGGCCTGTGACCTGGTCGAACGCATGCTGCGCAAGGTCCAACAGCAGAAGACCAGCCAACGCCGGGAGTTTTCCCAGGTCGGCCTGCAAGAGCTGGCCGGCCTGCAAGAGCAATTGCTGACCAACCTGCGCCTGGGCCTTTCGGTATTTCTCAGCGCCGACCCAGAGAGCGCACGCTTGCTGTTGCGGGAAAAACGCCGCTTCCGTGCCCAGGAAAGACGCCTGGCCCATGCCCATGTCAGCCGCCTGCAACGCAAGGTAGTGCAAAGTATCGAGACCAGTTCGCTACACTTGGAGCTGATCGCTGACATGAAGCGGTTGAACTCTTTGTTCTGCAGCAGTGCCTATGTGGTACTGGGTGGCTCGGACACCGGCGGGCTAATGCTCGACAGTGTGCCGGACGAAGCCCGCCTACCCTGATCTCGCCTACCTGGAGACCCAAGCTCGCCCATGCGTTGCCTGACCTTCGTTTGCCTGCTGATCTGTAGCCTGCACTCCTTCGCCCTCGATCGTTCGCGGGTCGAGGGCTACCTGCTGCCCAACGGTCTGCAGGTTATTCTTAAATCCGGCTACGAACGCGATCATGTGGCGATCCGCCTGGTGGTGGGTGTGGGCCTGGACGACTTCGACTGCGAGCAGAAAGAGCTGCCGCACCTGCTCGAGCACTTGCTGTTCAGCGGCATCGACGAGACCGGTGAGGGCGGCCTGGAAGAGCGCCTGCAGGCTTTGGGTGGCGAATGGAATGCCTTCACCAGCAGCGCCGACACCACCTTCGTCATCGAGGCCCCGGCGCGCAACCAGCGCAAAGTGCTCGACCTGCTGCTGGCGGTACTGCGCGACACCCGCATCGACGCCAAGGCGTTGGCCACGGCCAAGCGCATCATCGAACGTGAAGACGGCGGCCACTACGGCCACCTGCAACGCTGGCTCGACCGCCAGGACATCGGCCATCCGGCCAGCGATCAGTTGGCAACCGAACTGGGCCTCAAATGCCCGGAACGCTCCAACCTCGATGGCATGATGCTTGAGCAGGTGCAGGCCCTGCGTGATCGCTGGTACGCCGCCAACAACATGACCTTGATCATGGTTGGCGGCCTCGATCGGCTGCTGCCGGCCTACCTGGAGCGCACCTACGGCGAGCTGCCCGCCACCGAGCCGCAGGAGCGGCGCAACCTGGAAAGCATCAGCCAGCAGGCCGAACAGCGACGCGACCTGACCCGTGGTTTTCTGGGCGACAGCGTCAAACTGCACTGGTTGTTCATCGAGCCGGTCCTGGACAACGACCACCAGTCGACCCTCGACCTGCTCTCACGCTATCTGGACTGGGCCCTGTACGACCAGTTGCGCCTGCGTAACGGCCTGTCCTATGGGCCTTCGGCACAACGCGAAAGCTTTGGTGACAGCGGCCTGCTCAGCCTGAACGCTGACCTTGAGCGCGACGACGTCGACGAGGCGGTCAAGGTGATGCAGAAACTGTTCGACCACTTGCGCGAGGACGGCCTTGATCCGGATACATTCGCCCGTATCAAGGAGGCCGCCGTCGCCAAGGAAAGCTGGAGCACCCAGGGCAACAGCGCGCTGGCCGATTACTACTGGGGGGCACTCAACGCCTACAGCAACGGGCGCTTTGCCGACCCGGCCCGACAGCTGCGACAGGTCAGCCTGGAGCAGGCCAACGAGGCGCTGAAGGCATTGCTCAAGGATGAGGGTTATCTGCGCATCGAGAAGCCGTTGCTTGGGTATGACGAGCTGTATGGACTGATTGCGCTGCTACTGGGGGTGATCCTGGCTGCCGGGCTGCTACGTCGCCGGCGTACTTCACCCCAACCACCGAGCGGTGCTACACGGCAGCGGTGATTCGGCGGTATCCTTTCGCCAGTACCGGCCTCTTCGCGGGTTTACCCGCAGCGGCGCGGCACAGTCACCCTATCACTCTGTTGTATACCCATGCCCCCTATTCCCCATATCGTCCAGCGCGTCATCGAACTGCTCAAACGCTACCCCGGCATCATCGCGCTCGGCGGTTTCCTCTCCGGTATCGGCAGCTTCATTCTGGTCGACCGCCAGGCCAGCCTGGCCAGCTGGGTCGCCATTCTCATGCTGGTGAGCTGGATCTGGCTGATGCTGGAGAACACCCTGACAGGCCTGTTCGCCCGTACCTTCAAACGGGAAATTCCTCAGCCGCTGCTGCGCTACGCGACGCAGATGATCCACCAGGAAAGCCTGTTCTTCGTACTGCCGTTCTTTTTCATCACCACCACCTGGAACAGTGGCCAACTGGTATTCACCGGCCTGCTCGGTGCCGCCGGGCTGGTCTCGATCATCGACCCGCTGTACTACAAGTGGCTGGCACCGCGGCGCTGGCTGTTCATGGCGCTGCACACCCTCACCCTGTTCGCCGCGCTGTTGACGGCCCTGCCGATCATCCTGCACCTGACCACCGCGCAAAGCTTCAAGCTGGCACTGGTTGCAGCCATGGTGCTGTCGTTCCCGAGCCTGGCCAGCAGTTTCCCGATCAACACCTGGCGCCGTGGCGTGGCGCTGGTACTGGTGACCCTGGCGGTCGGCGGGGGCGGTTGGTTACTGCGCTCGTGGGTCCCACCGGCCACCCTGTGGATGACCGAAGTGGCGGTCAGCACTGAGGTATTGAACCGCCAGCCCGGCGAATCGCTGGATGAAGTTGCCGCCAGCCGCATTCGCAGCAGCGGCCTGTATGCCTACACCGCCATCAACGCACCGCGCGGCCTCAACGAGCGCATCTACCATGTGTGGCAGAAGGACGGCAAGGAAGTGGACCGTATCGCCCTGGATATCCATGGCGGGCGCAAGGAAGGCTACCGTGCGTGGACCCACAAGCAGAACTTCCCGCCAAACCCCGCAGGTAAATGGCAGGTGCGCGTGCTGACCGAAGATGGCCAAGTGATCGGTGTGCTGCGCTTCAAGGTGGTAGACGACGCGCCGGCGAAGTAAGCGCTCCTGTGGGGGCCGGCTTGCCGGCGATTGGGCCGCAACGCGGCCCCAACAGCACTCAGCACATTTCAACAAACCCCGCCATGCCTGCTGCGCTATGATCAGCCTCTACGCCTGTCAGATGCATGGAGCCTATGACCACCCCCAGCGCCACTCTGGACACCAGCAGCCAACCGGCCTGCCTGCGCATTGCCGGTGACTGGACCCTGGCCCACTACGCCAGCCTCAAGCGCGACAGCGAACACCTGCGCACCCAATACGGCGCCGACGCCGTAGCCGATCTCAGCCAACTGGGCCAGCTCGATACCGCCGGTGCCTCGCTACTGGCTGAGCTGCTGGGCTCTGAGCGCCTGTCGCACTGCACTCAACAGCTGCCCGCTGCCAGCCGCGCCCTGCTCAAGAACGTCTACTGCTCGGTTCAGGACTACTGCATCCCGGTAAAGGAACCCGAGCGCCCTGTGCTGCTCCTGCTGCTGGAGCGCATCGGCCGCGCGGTCAATACGTTGTGGCAAGACACCCTGCAGTTGCTCGGCTTCATCGGCCTGATCCTGGAGACCCTGCTGCGCCGGGCCTTGCAACCGCATCGCTGGCGGCTCACCCCGGTTGTCTCGCATATCGAGCAGACAGGTCTGGACGCCGCGCCTATCGTCGCGTTGCTGACGTTTCTGGTGGGCGCGGTGGTCGCCTTCCTCGGGGCGACCGTGCTGGCCGATTTCGGCGCAACCGTATTCACCGTCGACCTGGTGGCGTTCTCGTTCCTGCGCGAATTCGCCGTGTTGCTGACTGCCATCCTGATGGCCGGCCGCACAGCCAGTGCCTTTACTGCCCAGATCGGCTCGATGAAGGCCAACGAGGAGATCGACGCCATCCGTACCCTGGGCCTGAACCCGATCGAACTGCTGGTCGTACCCCGGGTGCTGGCACTGCTGATCTCGCTGCCGCTGCTGACCTTCGTCGCGATGATCTGCGGCATCGTCGGCGGTGCTGTGGTGTGCGCGCTTTCACTGGATATTTCGCCGGCCATGTTCCTCTCGCTGCTGCAAAGCGATATTGGCGTGCAGCACTTTCTCGTCGGCCTGGCCAAGGCACCTTTCTTCGCTTTCCTGATCGCGGCCATTGGCTGCCTGGAAGGCTTCAAGGTCAGCGGCAGCGCTGAGTCGGTAGGCGCCCATACCACCTCCAGCGTGGTTCAGTCGATCTTCGTGGTCATCGTGCTCGACGCAGTGGCTGCGCTGTTCTGCATGGAGATGGGCTGGTGAGTACCCCGGAAGCAGTGATCCAGGCGCGGGGCATCTGCAACCGCTTCGGCAGCCAGAGCGTGCACGAAAACCTCGATCTGGACCTTTACCGCGGTGAAATCCTGGCCGTGGTTGGCGGTTCGGGCAGCGGCAAGTCGGTGCTGTTACGCAGCATCATAGGGCTACGGCTGCCGAATGAAGGCCAGATCAAAGTGTTTGGCCAGAACCTGGCCGGCCTGCATGAAGAGCAACGCTCATTGGTCGAACGGCGCTTTGGCGTGTTGTTTCAGAAGGGTGCGCTGTTCTCCTCGCTGACCGTCACCGAGAACGTCGCATTGCCACTGATCGAGCATGCAGGCCTGTCGCGCGCCGATGCAGAGCACCTGGCCGGGGTGAAGCTGGCCTTGGCCGGCCTGCCGATTTCGGCCGCAGACAAATACCCCTCTTCACTGTCTGGCGGCATGATCAAGCGCGCCGCACTTGCCCGCGCACTGGCCCTGGACCCGGACATCCTGTTCCTTGACGAACCCACTGCCGGCCTCGACCCGATCGGCGCCGCCGCCTTCGACCAACTGATCCTCACCCTGCGCGACGCCCTGGGCCTGAGCGTGTTCCTCATCACCCACGATCTGGACACGCTCTACACCATCACTGACCGCATCGCGGTACTGTCGCAGAAGAAGGTGCTGGTGGCAGGCCCGCTGGCCCAAGTCGAACAGACCGACGACCCGTGGATTCACGATTACTTTCACGGCCCACGCGGACGGGCGGCTGAACAGGCCGCCAACCGTGCCGGGCAGGAGCGCTGAACGATGGAAACCCGAGCTCATCACGTCCTCATCGGCCTGGTCACCGTGCTGGTGGTGGCCGGTGCCATGCTGTTTGGCCTGTGGCTGACCAAGTCCAGCGTCGACGACGCCTTCAAGGACTACGAAGTGATCTTCAACGAAGCCGTCTCCGGGCTGTCCCGCGGCAGCCCCGTGCAATACAACGGCATCAAGGTCGGTGACGTGACCAGCCTGCGCCTGGACCCCAAGGACCCGCGCCGGGTGCTGGCCCGGGTTCGCCTGAGCGGCGATACCCCGGTCAAGGAAGACACCCAGGCGAAACTGACCCTCGCCGGCGTCACTGGCAACTCATTCATCCAGCTCAGCGGCGGCACTCCGAAAAGCCCAGAGCTCAAGGGCAAAGACGGCAAGTTGCCCGTGATAATCGCCTCGCCCTCCCCCATCTCGCAGCTACTCAATGACAGCAGCGACCTGGTCACCAACATCAACCTGCTGCTGCACAATGCGAACCAGATGTTCTCGGAAAACAATATCGACCGCCTGAGCAACACCCTGGCCAATCTGGAACAGACCACCAGTGCGTTCGCCAACCACAAAGGCGGCATTTCCCAGGCCATAGAACAGCTGGCCCAGGTCGGCAAACAGGCCAACGCCACGCTGGCCGAAACCCAAGCGCTGATGCGCAATGCCAACAGCCTGCTCGGCACCCAGGGCAAACAGGCCATCGGCAGCGCCGAGCAGGCCATGCAATCGCTGGCCGCCAGCACTGCGACCATCAACAGCCTGCTCAATGACAACCGCCAGTCCATCGACGACGGCGCGCAAGGCCTCAACCAGCTGACACCGGCCATCCGCGAACTGCGTGAAACCCTCAACTCACTCAAGGGCATTTCCCGACGCCTGGAAGCCGACCCGAGCGGCTACCTGCTTGGCCGCGACAACAACAAGGAGTTCCAGCCATGAAGCTGTCGCTGCGCCTGCTGGCCCTGACGGCCGCGCTGAGCCTGTCTGCCGCCTGCTCGATCCTGCCCCAGAGCGAGCCTGTGGATATCTACCGGCTGCCGGTCAACCAGGCCAGCCACAGCGCGACCCCGGTGCCATGGTCGTTACGCTTGAACAAGCCGCTGGCAAGCGAAGTGCTGGCCGGGCCACGCATCGCTGTGATCCCCAAGGGCGATGTGGTCAGCAGCTACAAAGGCGCCCGCTGGAGCGACCCGGCGCCGTTGCTGTTACGCAACCGCCTGCTCGATGGCTTCCAGCGCGACGGGCGTGTACAGCGTCTGAGCGCCGACGACAGCAACCTGCAGGCCGACTATGAACTGGCCGGTGAACTGCAGGCATTTCAGAGCGAGTACCGGCCAACCGGTACGGTGGAGGTAGTGATCCGCTATGACGTGCGTCTGGTTCAGGGGCGCAGCCAGCGAATCCTTGCCAGCAAGCGTTTCGAGGTGCGTCAGCCGCTGGCAGATACGCAGGTTTCGGCCGTGGTGGCCGGCTTCGGCATGGCCAACGATCAACTCGCCGCGCAGGTGGTGAACTGGACCGTCGCGCAAAGCGCTCAGGCTCAGGCAAAGAACCAGTAGCAGACCAGGATGGCCGCAATGACACCGGACAGTTCGGCCAGCAAGGCGCAACCTACGGCATGGCGCACGCGCTGGATGCCGACAGCACCGAAATACACCGCCAGCACGTAGAACGTGGTTTCGGTGCTGCCCTGAACGGTAGCGGCTACCAGTGCCGGGAAGCTGTCCACGCCGTGGGTCTGCATGGTCTCGATCAGCATCGCCCGCGCCGCACTGCCGGAGAACGGCTTGACCAATGCGGTCGGCAGGCCCTCGACGAACCGGGTGTCCATACCCATCCAACTTACCGCGTGACGAATGCCATCCAAGGCCAGCTCAAGGGCCCCGGAGGCGCGCAGCACACCAACGGCTACCAGCATGGCCACCAGGTAGGGCAGCAGGCTCTTGGCCACGTCGAACCCTTCCTTGGCGCCTTCGACAAAGGCCTCATACACCTTCACCCGCTTCAGCGCACCGATCACCAGGAACAGCATGATCACACCAAACAGCGTGAGGTTGCCCAGGACAGACGACAGGCTGGCCAGCGCAGCAGCCGACAGGGTACCGAGGAAGGCCATGAAGCCGCCCAGCAGCAGAGCACCCGGGATCATGTAGGCCAACACCACCGGGTCCCACAGGCGCAAGCGCTGCATCACCGCCACTGACAGCAGGCCGACCAGGGTCGAAACGCTGGTCGCCAGCAGGATCGGCAGGAACACCAGGGTCGGGTCAGTAGCCCCTTGCTGGGCGCGGTACATGAAGATGGTGACCGGCAGCAGGGTCAGCGATGAGGCATTGAGCACCAGAAACAGGATTTGCGCGTTGCTCGCGGTGGTGCTGCTGGGGTTGAGCTCCTGCAGGGCGCGCATGGCTTTCAGGCCGATCGGCGTAGCGGCGTTGTCCAGGCCCAGGCCGTTGGCAGCAAAGTTCATGGTGATCAGGCCCAGTGCCGGGTGGCCCGGTGGCACTTGCGGCATCAGCCGGGCGAACAGCGGGCCGAGCACTTTGGCCAGCCATTCCACGATACCGGCCTTTTCCGCGATCTTGAGGAACCCCAGCCAGAGGGTAAGGGTGCCGAACAGCAGGATCATGACTTCGACCGAGAGCTTGGCCATGGCGAAGATGCTCTCGACCATCGCGGCGAAAATGCCGGCGTTGCCGCCCACCAGCCATTGGGCCAGGGCCGATACGGCCGCCACCAGGAAAAAGCCAAGCCAAAGGCCGTTGAGCATCCGTGTGTTCCCCCTCAAAAGTGCCTGAATGATAACGCACCAACGGCTGCTTTAGCCTGCGCTGGCCACATCGCAGGTTCGCTGGCGATGAGGCCCTTACAGACAGCAAAAAGCCCCGAATAAATCGGGGCTCAATGTTCAACGCCTCAGGTTCAGCGCTTGGCGGTCTCGCCAACCAGCGCCGCTTCCTTCTTGTCCGCAATCAGCGAGGCGTAGTACTGCTCGCCCTTGGCGGCGTCGTACATGCCTTCCCAACGAGCGATCACCAGGGCAGCCAAGGCATTGCCGACCACGTTCAGAGCGGTACGCGCCATGTCCATGATGCGGTCGACACCTGCGATGAAGGCCAGGCCTTCCAGCGGGATGCCTACGCTGCCCAAGGTTGCCAGCAGGACCACGAACGATACGCCCGGCACACCGGCAATACCCTTGGAGGTCACCATCAGGGTCAGCACCAGCAGCAATTGCTGGCTCCAGGACAGGTCAATGCCGTACAGCTGGGCGATGAAGATCGCCGCGATGCTCTGGTACAGGGTCGAGCCGTCGAGGTTGAACGAGTAACCGGTCGGTACCACGAACGAGCAGATCGACTTCGGCGCACCGTACTTTTCCATCTTCTCGATGACACGCGGCAGCACGGTTTCGGAGCTGGACGTGGAGTAGGCCAGGATCAGCTCATCTTTCATGATGCGCATGATCTTGATTACCGAGAAGCCAAAGATGCGTGCGACAAGGCCCAGCACCATGAAGGCGAAGAAGGCGATGGCGAAGTACACCAGCAGCACCAGCTTGGCCAGCGGCAGCAGCGAGCTGAAGCCGAAGTTGGCGACCGTCACGGCGATCAGGGCGAATACGCCGATCGGGGCGTAGTTCATGATCATGTGGGTGACCTTGAACATGGTCTCCGACACGCCCTGGAAGGTACGCACCAGCGGCTCGCGCAGGTCTGCCTGCAGGCTCGACAAGCCCAGGCCGAACAGCACCGAGAAGAAGATGATCGGCAGCATCTCGCCACGCATCAGCGCCGCGAAGATGTTCGACGGGATCAGGTTCAGCAGGGTCTCGATGAACGCATGCTCATGCTGCACCTCGGCGGCGGTCGCCTGGTACTTGGAGATGTCGACGGTGCCCAGGGTGCTCATGTCGATGCCGGCGCCCGGGTGGAACAGGTTTGCCAGCACCAGGCCGACAACGATGGCGATGGTTGTCACCACCTCGAAGTAGATGATGGTCTTCAGGCCGATGCTGCCCAGTTTCTTCGCGTCGCCAACCCCGGCGATGCCCACGATCAGCGACGAAATCACGATCGGGACGACGATCATCTTGATCAGGCGAATGAAGATGTCACCGGCGGGCTGGAGAACGTTGCTGATCCACCATGCCTTTTCTGCACTGAAATGATTCAGTAGCGCGCCGATTGCAACGCCCAGGACCAGACCGATGACGATCTGCCAGGCGAGGCTCAATTTTGCCTTCTTCATGTCTTTACCCTTTGTTCTAGTGATCACGGGCACCGACCGGAAAAGCACGTAACAGAGCCGTTGGCAACGTCACGGGCATCGTACAGCTTCCGTCCGGAGGCCTCATGTAAGGACACCGCAAGCGAGCGACAGGGCGCTCGGGCCAGCGAAAAGGCGGCAACTATTGCGATGGGCAAGGACGAAATCTAATGCCGGAAGCGCATACCCCATGCCGATTCGACATACAGCAATGCGTCAAAATGAGGCATTCGCAAGTCATTGATTTATAACGTTCGGAAACCCGAACACGACCAAACCGCCAGATCTCGGCTGATTTGGCAGTACGCAAAAGAGGACATTGATGGCCTGTTCGACAATCCGAATGGCCGAAATGACACCTGACAACGGCAGCGTTGAGCGAAAAAAAATTGATGTGCGGTCAAGACAAAATGTGTCTCAGCAGGAAAAAGCTGAAAGGGAGATGTTGAAATGAAGATGGCATCTCGGAAGTCAGGCCAGCTCTATGTGGGAAAACTCACTGCTGACCTGAACCTCCGATTTTGCCTTGCCTGACCCGGCCCATTGCTGGAGGCACTCCCTGTACCCCTAGGCCACTCCGATCCTGCAACAATCAGAACAGCCCGGCCCCTTGGTCATGTGCGGCCCCTCCTCGGGGCAGCGCATCATAGAAGCGAGAACTATAGAAAGGTTCCACTTCTATTACGTGACAGTGCGCGACCAATCGTCCCTGACACTCAGTACCAGTTCGGGTCACGCTTGAGCTGCTCCTTCAGCATCGCCTGCATGCCTTCATCCGGCTCACCCAGCCAACGATACTGCGCATGGCGGGTTGGAGCCTTGTCACTCGGCAGGCCCTCGGGTACCTCTACCAGCATCCCGTAGGCATCGTCCTTGTCCCAGCTGAACGCTACGATCAGGCGTTTGTAGGTGCAGTTGTCCTTGGATTCACACAGCGGTCCGACCAGATATTTGTCACCATCCTCGGTCACCGCGGACATCTGCTGCTGCGCACTGCCCGTCAGGTTGATCACCCAGTCGGGCAGGCGTTCCTCGCCTTTGATCGCGTCCTGCCAGGTCTCCCGGTACTCAGGGTCAGAGCCGAGCAACTTGTCGGCGCTGACCTGGCCATCATTGGCCGCCATCGCCGCTGCGCTACCACCCAACAGCAGAGCGGCAGCTACGGCGTTGCAAAGCTTCCTGCTCATCGTCAACCTCGACCACGTCCAAAGAAGAAGGAGGCTACGAACAGGACCAGGAAGACAATGAACAGGATCTTCGCGATACCCGTGGCAGCGCCGGCGATACCACCGAAGCCGAGTACGGCGGCGACAATGGCGATGATGAGGAAAGTGATAGCCCAACTCAGCATGATGCTTCTCCTTTCTTTTTTGAAATCGATCCGGTCGGTGTCGAAACCGCAGCGCCTTAGAACACCCAGCGTTGCTGGGGCACGACTTTTTCGACTGTGGCCGGCGAGGTGTTGGCCGAAGGCAGCTTTTGCGCTGCCCTCACCAATGTGTTGGCACGTGTAGCCTGGATTTGCGCCAGCAGCGCAGTCTGCGCCGCAACCTGCTCAGTGAGTCGCGCGGTCTGCCAGCTGTAGTAAAAAAGGCCTGCGGCCAAAGCCAGCAGCAACGCCATCCCCAGTATCAGGAACTGGCGCAGTGGCAGTGCGGCGATCTGCGAACGGTTGACGGATTGGCGGTTCATGCCGGCTTCTCCTGCTGTAATTTTTCTATTCAAACCTGAACAGGTAATTGCAGCCTGCGTGCCAGCGGCTCGATTTCTAATAAATCCTTAGAAATCAGATACTTATACAAACACATGATTGGGCCTGAGGACGTATCCTGCACGATGCCCGTCTTGGCATCGTGCGTATTGCACGATTCATCCTTCAACCTTGGTCGCCACCTTGAGCAGATCGGCATCCACCCCACGTACGCCAATGATTTGCCGCGCGATCTCAACGGCGATGGTTTTCTGCTCGCTGCTGACCACCTCACCCGACAGCCGCACCATGCCGCCCTCACTGGCCACCTTGATGTTCAGGCCATCAAGGTTGCGGCTGAAGCGGAAGCTGTTCTGGATCTTGTCGATCACCCAACTGTCACTTGGCTGCGGCCCGGTGGACACGCCCACCGGCGTTTCGCGAGCCTGGGCCATGGCTGCGGAATCCAGACTGACCAGGTTGTTGACCAGGTACACACCGTCAGTGGTCCGCGCCACCACCCCAGCCAGTTCCTTGGCTTCAGCGCTGTCGACCTTGCCGCGCAGGGTGATCACACCTTCACTGCTCTGTACCTCGATAGGCGCCTTCTGCGTCGTACGGCTCCACAGCAGACGGGCACGAATGACGGCAGCAAGGGTTGCATCCTCAAGACGCTGAGCGTAAGCCCGCAATTCGAGCGGGCGCTCGACCAGCCCGGCGTTGACCTGCAACTGGTTATCGACCTGTTCGATGCCTCGAGTCGCCTGTGCGACGTGTTCGGCCAGCTGGCGCTCAACCTCATTCTCGACCTCACCCGTCAGGCGTGCCCGCTGGCCATCCACCTCGACCTCAATGCGAAACGGGTTGAGCATGCGGTTGAGTGCCAGCGCAGTCTGTAGGGAGCCCTCCAGGCGGGCATCCTGAACCGGGTCGGCAAACGCTGGGGTGCAAATGGATAACAGGCTGGCCGTCAACACAGCCGTTCGAGTGGTAAAAGGCATGACCGCACTCCTTCTGTAGGCTAAATCCACAAATCATCGCAACCAATGTGCCACCTCAATGCTCTAAGGCAATCATTGAGATATCGCGGGTTCACGGCATTCTTTGGCCATTGGCTAGCATGCATAGGACAGAATCCTTCAGAATTGACCATGCAACTTGCCCGATTTTTCCCACACTAAATGAAGATCTTTCCCAAAGGAGCGCTGGAAATGGAATCAGCCCAGGACAACCAAGGCCGTATTCTGCTTGTGGATGACGAGTCCGCGATCCTGCGCACCTTCCGCTACTGCCTCGAAGATGAAGGCTACAGCGTGGCCACCGCCAACAGTGCCGCGCAGGCCGAAGCCTTGCTCCAGCGCCAGGTGTTCGACCTGTGCTTCCTCGACCTGCGTCTGGGTGAAGACAACGGCCTGGATGTGCTGGCACAGATGCGCATCCAGGCACCGTGGATGCGGGTGGTGATCGTCACCGCGCATTCGGCCATCGACACTGCAGTCGATGCGATCCAGGCCGGTGCCGCCGACTACCTGGTCAAACCCTGCAGCCCCGACCAGTTGCGCCTGGCCACCGCCAAACAGCTGGAAGTCCGCCAATTGTCGGCACGCCTGGAGGCGCTCGAAGGTGAAGTGCGCAAGCCCAAAGACGGCCTGGACTCGCATAGCCCGGCAATGATGGCCGTGCTGGAAACCGCACGTCAGGTAGCCACCACCGACGCCAACATCCTCATTCTTGGCGAATCGGGGACCGGCAAGGGCGAACTGGCCCGCGCCATTCACAGCTGGAGCAAGCGTGCACGCAAGGCCTGCGTGACCATCAACTGCCCGTCGCTGAACGCCGAGCTGATGGAGAGCGAATTGTTCGGCCACACCCGCGGCGCATTCACTGGCGCCAGTGAAAGCACGCTGGGCCGCGTCAACCAGGCCGATGGCGGCACGCTGTTTCTCGACGAGATCGGCGATTTTCCCCTGACATTGCAACCCAAGTTACTGCGTTTCATCCAGGATAAAGAGTATGAGCGGGTAGGCGACCCTGTCACCCGACGCGCCGATGTGCGCATCCTCGCGGCGACCAACCTGAACCTGGAAGAAATGGTCCGCGAAAGCCGCTTCCGTGAAGACCTGCTCTACCGCCTGAACGTCATCACCCTGCACCTGCCGCCCCTGCGCGAGCGCAGTGAGGACATCCTTACCCTGGCCGATCGCTTCCTCGCCCGTTTCGTCAAGGAGTACGCGCGCCCTGCCCGCGGCTTCAGCGACGAAGCCCGCGCCGCGCTGCTCAATTACCGTTGGCCTGGCAATATCCGCGAACTGCGCAACGTGGTCGAACGCGCCAGCATCATCTGCCCACAGGACCGGGTGGAGATCATTCACTTGGGTATGGGCGAGCAACCTGCCGGCAGCGCTCCCCGGGTTGGTGCGGCGCTGAGCCTGGATGAACTGGAGCGTGCCCACATCGGCGCTGTGCTGGCAGCCAGTGACACACTGGACCAGGCCGCCAAGACCTTGGGTATCGATGCCTCGACCCTGTACCGCAAGCGTAAGCAGTACAACCTATGAAATGGCCGATGAAGCTGCGTACGCGGCTTTTCCTCAGCATTTCAGCGCTGATCACAGTCGCTCTGCTGGGCCTGATGCTAGGTTTGGTCAGCGTGTTGCAAATGACTGCCGCGCAGCAAGCTTCGGTGAGCAATACCACCCATGTCCTGGAAATAGGCTTGAAGCTTCGGCAGAACCTAGGCGAGCAACTGATGCTCATCCTCGATGCGCAAACTTCGCCTCAGAGCCTGCGAGCGCTGCAAGACAATTTCCAGGACCTGCTTGACCAAGGGCTTGCACAAGGCGGTGAACGTACCGGCTTCAACAAGGCCAGCAGCAACTATCAGGCCTTCCTGAGTGCCTATCGCCAAAGCCCTGCACCGGCAAACAGCATGGGTGCCGACCAGCCACTGGGCGCCGCGTTCAACCAAGTGCGCACCGACCTGATCGATTCGCACAAGCTTGCCATCGATTACATCACTCGCAGCGAACAACTGTCCCGCGACCGCGCTTTACTGGTCAGTGGTGTACTCGGCCTGACGGGCTTGGTGGTGCTTATGCTCGGCTTCTTTACCGCACACAACATCGCCCGCCGCTTCGGGCAACCCATCGAAGCCCTGGCCAAGGCCGCAGATCAACTCGGCCAAGGTAACTTCGATGTCACGTTGCCCGTCAGCCAAGCCATAGAAGTCAACCAGCTGACCCGCCGCTTCGGGCTGATGGCCGAGGCGCTGCGCAAGCACCAGGAGACCAACGTCGATGAACTGCTGGCCGGCCAACAACGCCTGCAGGCTGTGCTCGACAGCATCGACGATGGCCTGCTGATCATCGACCGCCAAGGCAACCTGGAGCATCTCAACCCGGTCGCCCAGCGCCAACTCGGCTGGAGCAACAACCGCCTGGGCAGCCCCTTGGCAGAGGCACTGCAGCGCCCAGAGCTGGAGCAACAGCTGCGCCAGGTGCTGCGCGGCGGTAGCCTGGACCGCCCACCTGAGGACCTGAGTATCGAGGTTGATGAAGAGTCACGCCTGCTGTCCTACAGCCTGACCCCGGTCAGCCACCCGCAAGGACCGATTCTCGGTGCCGTGATGGTGCTGCACGATGTGACCGAGCAGCGCGCTTTCGAGCGTGTGCGTAGCGAGTTCGTACTGCGCGCCTCCCACGAACTGCGTACGCCGGTCACCGGCATGCACATGGCCTTCGGCCTGCTGCGAGAGCGCGTGAAGTTTCCACCTGAGGCGCGTGAGAATGACCTGTTGGAGACCATCGGCGAGGAAATGCAGCGCCTGACCCAACTGATCAACGACCTGTTGAATTTTTCACGCTACCAGAGCGGGCTGCAAAAACTCGAACTCGCCCCCTGTGCCATCGACGAACTGCTCGAACGTGCCCAGGTACGGTTCAGCGAGCAGGCATCAGTCAAGCAGATCGAGCTGATCAAGGCGCTGGAGCCGCCGCTGCCTCGGATCCAGGCCGACATCGCCCAACTGGATCGTGTGCTCGACAACCTGCTGCACAACGCCATTCGGCATACCGGCAGCGGGGGGCGAATTCGCCTGCATGCGCGACGCCACGCGGAGCGCGTCATCATCAGCGTCGAGGACAATGGCGAAGGCATTGCCTACGGACAGCAGGGGCGCATTTTCGAACCCTTTGTACAGGTAGGGCGCAAGAAGGGCGGGGCCGGGCTGGGGCTGGCATTGTGCAAGGAAATCGTGCAATTGCACGGCGGCCGCATGGGCGTCTTCTCCCGGCCCGGGCAGGGAACACAGTTCTACATGGCTCTTCCGGTGTGATTTCTTGACCTGCAGAGGTCGTTGAGGCAACGCCTTGCCGGCCACTGCAAGTACACTCACGGTTCATCATCTATCCGCGGCCTGCGGACTTGCCGGCCTCGCGTCACCAACTCGACGAACTGCCGGGCATTGAGCGGATGGGCGAAGAGCCAGCCTTGGCCATAATTGACACCCTCGCTGTTGAGCAGCACTGCCTGGGCCTCGCACTCTATGCCTTCGGCTATCACCCGTAGATGAAGGTCATGGGCCATGCGAATGATATGAGGCGCCACGCCACTGCTGGCGGCATCGTGCCCGAGCGCGTCGATGAAGGCCTTGTCGATCTTCAGGCAGTCCACCGGCAAGGTCTGCAGATAAGCCAGGCTGCAGTAGCCAGTACCGAAGTCATCGATCAACACCTGATGCCCCACCGCACGAAGCGCCTGCAGGTTGTCACGGGCCACCACCACATCGATCAGCCCCCGCTCGGTAACCTCGAAGGCAATCTGGCTGGCAGCCACCCTGTGCAGTGCCAGCAACCGTGCAGCCACCCGGCCGATGCGCGGGACCATCACATCACAGGCCGCCAGGTTCACCGAGATGTAAAGGTTGCGGTGCGAACGCAGCAACTGGCCAAGTTGCTCAAGCACCCGTTGCAGGACGAAATCGGTGATCTGGCGAATCTGCCCGGTATTTTCGGCCAGCGGAATGAACAGGTCCGGGCTGGTCAGGGTCCCGTCAGGGCGCCGCCAGCGTACCAGCGCCTCAGCGCCCACACAGCGCCGGCTGTCGAGTTCGATGATCGGCTGATAGAGGACCTGCAGTTCACCGCGGCGCAAAGCGTTCTGCAATTCTGAACTCATGGAACGCCGCTGCAGGATCAGCTGCAGTACCAGCCAACCGATACAACAGGCCGCCAGAACGCTGCCTGGGAACAATAGCCAGAGCATGCCGTTCATCCGCAGTGGCAGGCTGGCTCGTGGGGCGATCAGCACGAGCTGGTAATCGGGCGATTTGGTCAGCATGCGATAGACAAGGCGGTCATGCAGTTCGAACAACGAATTGCCGCTGGGTGGCGGCCAATTGTCAGCTGGCGGCCAGACTTGTGGCGGGCCCAGTACCGGTATCGCTCTGGTGCCATTGTCCAGCACCACCAACAGGCTACCTCCGGGCGGCAGGTCAACCACGTCGGTCAAGTGCCCACGCGACGTAGAAACCAGGAAGTTGCCACGTGCAAGCATCAACGCGGCAAGGTTCTCGTTGGGTTCGGTGGTGGTATTGAGCCAATAGCTGTAAGTCGGGCCCTGGATGTCCGGAGCCCGCGTGGGCACGAAAGCCCGTGCCCCCCCGCGGTTGGAGCAGGCGACATTGACGTCTACGTATGCCGCCTCATAAATGAAACGCGAGCCCAGCCCAACTTGCTGCAACAACGCCAGCATCGCCGGGTTGCAGCCGCGCAAAGGCTGCGCCTGCAGGTCGTCGACACCCTCGCGCAACTGGCCGAAAACCTGCTCGAGGCGGTCGAGAAAACGCTCGCCCTGCGCATTCATCTGCGCACTCTCGCTCTGCTTCATCTGCTGCAGCGCAATACCGATACTGGCAGTCAGCAACACCGCAGCGCTGGCCAACGCTGCCAGAGAGGCCAGCATCCAGGGGCGGTAAAAAAATTGGCGCAACGCGGTAATCAGAGCCGACATGGGCAGCATCCAGTTGATATACAGGGTATAGCAACTGAATGGCGTATTGGCTTGGCCGTTTGGCGGAGCCCAAGGGCGCGCGGAGGATCAGCGCATCCGGTTTAGCACTTGAAGCATGGCAGCCGTCTGCGCATCGGGCATGCCGTCGAAGCGCTGTGGCCGGAAACGCATCTGGAACGCCGCAATGACATGGCGGGTAGCCACATCGAGCTGCCCGGTCTGTTCGATGGCGTAGCCGAAGCGTGCCAGCTCTTGCTGGTACCAACCCATGCTCGGTGGATTGGCGTTGAAATACGCCTGCTGGCGCGCCACGGCATTGGGCTCTGGCCATACCCCAAGCCCCGCATCGGCAAGACGCTTCCATGGGAACAACGGCCCCGGATCCAGTTTGCGCAAGGGTGCGATATCACTGTGGCCAATGATATGGCGAGGGTCGATGTTGTTACGTTTGACGATATCCTTGAGCAGCGCGATCAAAGACTGAATCTGCGCTTCGCTGTACGGATACCAGACTCGCCCATTGGGCGTGGTGTCAAAGCCTGGGTTGACGATCTCGATACCGATTGAGCTCGAGTTCAACCAGGTTCGCCCCTGCCATTGGCTGTCCCCGGCATGCCAGGCACGACGGCTTTCATCGACCAGTTGATAAACCGTGGCTGGGCCATCTCCGATCAGGTAGTGGCTGCTGACCTCGCCATGGGTTAGCAGCGCCAGCGAGCGCTCCAGCGAGGCATTGGTGTAATGCAGCACGACGAACTGGATGCGGTTGTCATGGTTGGCCGAGGGATGGCTGCGGTCGATACGCAGGCCGGTCGAACAACCGGCCAGTACGATCAGCAAAAATGCAGTGAACAACGCTTTCATGGAAGAAGCCAGGGTAATTAGCAGTGACGCATTAGCATAACGTATGCGCACCCGGCTCACCCGCTCAGCTTTGTTCCACCCGATTACGGCCCAGGTCCTTGGCCCGGTACAGCGCTGCATCAGCACGCTTGAGCACCTGATCACCGCGCTCACCCGAGCGGAATGCGCTCAAACCGATGGAGGCGGTGATAACCACCCGTTCGCCCTTGAAATGGAACGGACACGCTTCGATCGCGGCACGCAGCACCTCGGCCACTTGCGCAGCTACGGTGGGTGACGTCTGCGCCAGCAACAGTACGAACTCCTCGCCACCGAAACGGGCGATGAAATCGCGCGGCCGCAGGCGCTTGCGCAACTGGTCAGCGACGATCTTCAGTACCTTGTCGCCCGCCAGATGGCCATAGCTGTCATTGATGCGCTTGAAATGGTCCAGGTCGAGAATCGCCATCGCCAAGTGGCCGCCGTTCTCCTGCCAGGCCAGCATTTCGCGCTCTACCTGCTCGCTCCAGGCCGCGCGATTGGGCAGCCCGGTCAGCGGGTCGATCAATGCCTTTTGCCGCTGTTCCTCCAGGTGTTCGCGGTAGCCGAGGGCCTCCTGCTCCATGTTAGCGACGCGCTCGGCCAAGCCCTGAAGGCGCCCGGCGAGCTCCTGTTCGCGGCGGTCACGTTCATGCTGATGCTCATCCATGGTGCCCAGCAGCCCTTCCAGGCGGTTCTCGAGAATGTGCTTGAGGCTGTCCACATCGGCCGCCCCCTGCACGCTGCTTTGCAGGCCATCGACCTGCTCACGCAGTTGGCTGTCCAGCTCGCGCGCAGCAGAACTGTTGTCGGCATGACCGGCACTGGCTTCATGAAGGTGGCTCTGGAAGCTTTCCAGACGCTCATTGAGCTGCTGCAGGTAAGTCTCGAATTCGTGTTGCCCGCTGTCGGTGATGGCCAGCATGAGCACGGCCAGGTCATCGAGCACCGGGATCAGCTCGTACCAGTTCAGCCCCCGCGCCACGCGCTCGCGCATTTCCAGGGCTTGGGCCTTGTGGCGTTCCGGCAGGCTGAGGTCATCGAGCAGGCCGATCAGGGTTTGCTCGATATGCGCGGCAACCTGACTGTAGGGCGGCTCGACTGCGTCAGGGAGTGAATAGGGTCCGTCTTCGCCGAAGGTTTCTTCCAGGGGCTTGAGCGCTTGGGGCTCATCGACCTGTATTGGCAGCTCGGTTCGAGCGCCCTCGAGGCGCTGCGGTTGCTCAGCGCAGACGGGTGCAACCTCGACCGGCTCCTGTGCGTGCGGCTCAGGCTCGCCTGGAGCGGGCGGTGCGGCAACAGGCGTTTCAGGCACCACAGGCACCACAGGCACCACAGGCACAGGGTCATGAACCTCAGGTGCTACCAACGGCTGCAGCTCGTCGATATCCCGGGGTGGTAGATCCACCAGCACCGGCCCGTCCGGCAATGGCTGCAGTTCAGGCGCAGCGATTACAGAAGGGGCCGCCGGTTCTACAGCGTTTACACCCTGTGGTTCGCTCTCACGGTTGCCGAACAAGCGCTGCAAAAAGCCCGGCCTGGCATCCTCATCCGGCCTGTTCAACGATGACAGCGCCCGCCCCTGCAACCCGCTCAGCTCTCCGAGCAGCGGCGGCAACTCGCGCGACTGGCTGACGCCGCCGTCGAGTTTCTTCGCCAGTTTCTTGAGCGACCGCGATACGTCACCGGACAACGGCAGGCCTTGCAGTTGCGTCACGAGCGCGGTCAGCGCATCGCTGACCTGGTTCATGCGGGTTTCGCGGCGCTGCTCGGAGTCGAGCACGGCCTTTTCAAGACGCGGGATCAACCCGGCAAGGCCGGCATCCATGTTGTCGCTGCGAATGACCTCACGCATTTCCTTCATGCATTGGTCCACCGCCTTGTCGCTGCCTTCTGCGGCCAAGGTACTGCGCACCAGGCCCCGACGCAGCAGGTCAAGCCGCGCTGCCCATCGGCGCTCCAGCTTTTCCTGCTGTTCGATGCTTTTAAGGTATTTTTCTTTCCAGCGCTCGGCTTCTTCGGTCATGCCTGGATCCGCAACGGGTGATGCATCGGTGGGCTATGGTTACACGCTGTCGGCGCACGGCTGGAACTCTTGAGTGCTCCAATGGCCTTTTGCTGATCTAGCTCAGGGCCGGAAGCGTATCCACAGTCAATGCATCAGGCAATCGGATCTCTACGGCGACCGGGAGATGGTCGGAAATAGGCTGGGCCAGCACCTCGACCCGCTCCAGGGTCAGGCTCGGGCTGAGCAGGATGTGGTCCAGGCACCGCTGCGGGCGCCAGCTGGGGAAGGTGGCTTCGACCTGAGGTGCAATCAGGCCCAGATCACGCAATGGAGAATGGTCGAGCAGGTCGTTGGCATGGGTGTTCATGTCGCCCATCAGGACCTGATGGCGGTATCCACCGATCAGTTCCCGGATGTAGGCGAGCTGGCGAGCGCGGGTCCTTGCACCAAGCGCAAGATGCATCATGACCACGATCAGCGCGTCCTCGCCTTCACCGAAGCGCACCAGGATCGCACCGCGGCCGGAGGGACCGGGCAGGGGGTGATCTTCCAGCAGATGCGGCTTGAGGCGGCTGAGCACCCCATTGCTGTGCTGGGCGAAATGCCCAAGGTTGCGGTTGAGCTGTTGGTACCAGTAAGGGAAGCCCCCCAACTGGGCCAGGTGCTCCACCTGATTGACGTAACCAGAACGAAGGCTGCCGCCATCTACTTCCTGCAAGGCCACCAGGTCGAAATCATTGAGCAGGTCGCCGATTTTCTGCAGATTGCCGGCGCGCCCGGTGTGCGGCAGCAGATGCTGCCAGCTGCGGGTCAGGTAATGCCGATAGCGCTCGGTACTGATGCCGACCTGGATATTGAAGCTGAGCAGCCGCAGGCGACCATCTTCCGGCAGGCCATTGGCCTGCAGATGATGCTCGTTGACCTGCGGCTGATGCAGGCCAATACCACGCGCGGCTCTGAAGCGGGGCATGGGTTCGCCGCTTATTTAGCGGCGCGCTCCTTGTCGATCAGTTGGTCAGCGACGTTCAGCACGCCTTCCGGGCCCTGAGCGGTGCCGAGGTCAAAACGGTACTTGCCGTTGACCACCATGCTAGGTACGCCGGTGATTTCGTACTTCTTCGCCAGCTCTTTGGCCTGGTTGACCTGGCCCTTGATGGCGAACGAGTTGAAGGTGGCGAGGAACTTGTCCTTGTCGACGCCCTGGGTGGCGAGGAAGTCAGCCATGTCCTGGGGATCGGTCAGGCGCTTGCGCTGGTTCTGAATGGCATCGAACACTGCGGCGTGAACCTTGTGCTCGACGCCCATGGCTTCGAGGGTCAGGAACATTTGGCCGTGGGCGTCCCATGCACCGCCGAACATCGCCGGCACACGTTTGAAGTTGACGTCCTTCGGCAGTTTTTCAACCCAAGGGTTGATCACCGGCTCGAAGTGATAGCAATGAGGGCAGCCGTACCAGAACAGCTCGACCACTTCGATCTTGCCGGGAACGGACACCGGAACAGGGTTGCTCAGCTCGAGGTACTCCTTGCCGGCTGTGGCAGGCTCCGCAGCCTGAACGGCGGACATACCGAATACGCTGGCGGCGACCAGCGCAGCGCTGAGAATCAGTTTACGCATGCTTTACTCCTGAGCAGTCTTTGGTCGCCTCGACACGACCTGTACTGAGACAGGTCGGGAAGGGCCCGAGTTCTGTAGTGTACCGGCTGCGGACTGAAAAAAGGGCGGTCCGCGCCGCCCTTTCATCTTTAGCGTTGCAGCATTAACCGAATGTTAATGCGCAGATAGCTCAGTGAAGGCCCTGGATATAACTGGCCAACGCTTCGATATCATGGTTGCTCAGCTTGCCGGCTATGGTCCGCATGGTCATGGCATCACCATCATTGGTGCGGTTGCCTTCACGGAAGTCGGTGAGCTGCTTGGTCACGTACTGCGAATGCTGGCCACCCAGGTGTGGAAAGCCGGCCAGCGCGATGCCTGCGCCATTGGGCGAATGGCACCCGGTGCAGGCAGGCATGCCTTTTTCCAGATCGCCGCCATTGAACAGCGCCCGGCCACGCTCGACCAACTTGGGGTCGGCGGCGCCGACGCTGCCTTTCTGGCTGGCGAAGTAGGCGGCGATGTCGGCCAGGTCCTGGTCATTGAAGTTGGCCAGCATGCCGGTCATCTCCAGCACGGTACGCTTGCCGGACTTTATGTCATGCAACTGTTTTTCGAGATAGCGCTGGCCCTGGCCGGCCAGTTTCGGAAAATTGGGTGCCAGGCTATTGCCGTCGGGGTTGTGGCAGGCACCACAGATGGCGGTCTTGGCCTGGCCGGCGGCGGCGTCGCCTTTGACAGGTTCTGCAGCATTGGCCGCACCTGCGACACCCATGGTCAACAGCAGACTCACGACTAGTTTGTTCATCAGCTAATCCAACACGGCTAAGGGTGAAATGTTATGTATCGGGACTGCCGCTCATCCAAAGGATGACCAAACGGTAGTCCTCGGCACTGCAGTCCCTGCACAATCCACGCGGCGGCATAGCCTTGAAACCCTGAGTCACATGTGCCATGAGTACCTCCATGCCTTGCGCCAGCCTTGGCTCCCAGGCTGCCCGGTCACCCTTCTTGGGCGCCTGTGGCAACTGCCCGGCGTGACAGGCCGCACACGTGCGGTTGTACAACGCCTCGGGATCCTGTGTAGCCTGTGCGCTGAAAAACGGCAGGAACATACCGACAGCTAGCAGCCATTTCGCCATGCGGAACGACCTGACAGGGTTGGGGGACGCGCTGCGTTCTGATGCGCGAGCTATTGTTCGACACCCCATGCCCGTTCTCCTTCGCTGGGAGAATGAGCACACAAATACTGGGGCATTATATACTTCCGCCATCCAAACGGAAACGACACCGCTTGCCGGCCTAGGCTTTGGCAACACCCACATCGGATATCCCATGCAAGTCAAGAACCCCATCCTCGGCCTCTGCCAGAAAGCCACATTCGCCCTCAGCGCTGCCAAGGTCGAACAATGCCCGGACGACCAGGGTTACGAGGTGGCTTTCGCCGGCCGTTCCAACGCCGGCAAATCCAGCGCCCTCAATACCCTGACTCATGCCAGCCTGGCGCGAACCTCGAAAACTCCAGGGCGCACCCAGCTGTTGAATTTCTTCAGTCTGGACGATGAACGGCGTTTGGTCGACCTGCCAGGTTACGGATATGCAAAAGTGCCGATCCCGCTCAAGCAGCATTGGCAGCGTCACCTTGAGGCCTACCTGGGCAGCCGCGAATGCCTGCGCGGCGTCATCCTGATGATGGATGTGCGCCACCCGATGACCGACTTCGACAAGATGATGCTCGACTGGGCCAGGGCAAGCGGCATGCCTATGCACATCCTGCTGACCAAGGCCGACAAGCTGACCCACGGCGCAGGCAAGAACACCCTGCTCAAGGTGCAGTCGGAAATCCGCAAAGGTTGGGGGGATGGCGTGACCATCCAGCTGTTCTCGGCCCCCAAGCGTCTGGGGCTGGAAGAGGCCTACAAGGTGCTGGCGGGCTGGATGGAGCTGGAAGACAAGCCGGTAGCCTGAAGCGACGTCATCGCCGGCAAGTCGGCTTCCCACCCTGTGGGGGCCGGCTTTTGGCGATAGTGCCGCCATCGTCACCCCCAAATTTCGGGCAAAAAAAACCCCGGACTTCGTATGGGGAGGGGGAAGTTCGGGGTCCAAGTCCGGACCGCTAGGGCGGGGTCCAGATATCTGCCAACACTTAACACAACATAGGAGCATCGAAGGGCTTCACCAGCCATTCAGTTACTCTGAGTTCCGCTTCACCGGTTTAGTTCCAGAGCCCTCAAAACTATTTGCGATAGCTTCATGAAACCGTAGTACTAATGGCATCGAGCCATGCCAGGATCCGCGTCGCTGCAACCCGGATCCTACACAGGTTTCCCTGCTCAATCAGTGAGCTTCGTCCCAATTCGAACCAACGCCGACCTCGACCAGCAGCGGTACATCCAGTTGCGCGGCCTTGCTCATGTGCCCGCGAATTTCATCTTTCACCTGTTCGACCAGGTCTTCGCGCACTTCAAGCACCAATTCGTCGTGTACCTGCAAGATCACACGAGCATCGAGGCCGCTTTCGCTCAGCCAGTTGTCCACGTTGACCATGGCCCGTTTGATGATGTCGGCGGCGGTACCCTGCATCGGTGCGTTGATCGCCGTGCGCTCGGCGCCCTTGCGTAGGGCCGGATTCTTGGCGTTGATGTCCGGCAGGTAAAGCCTGCGGCCGAACAAGGTCTCGACGAAGCCTTGCTCGGCAGCCTGGGCGCGGGTGCGTTCCATGTAGGCCAAGACGCCTGGGTAACGGGCGAAATAGCGGTCGATGTAATCCTGCGACTGCTTGCGGTCTACGCCGATCTGCTTGGCCAGGCCGAAGGCGCTCATGCCGTAGATGAGGCCAAAGTTGATGGCTTTGGCGCTACGACGCTGATCAGTGGTGACCGCTTCCAGGGCTACGCCAAAAACTTCCGCAGCTGTGGCACGGTGCACATCCAGGTCATTGCGGAAGGCGTGCAGCAGGCCTTCGTCCTTGGCCAGGTGGGCCATGATGCGCAGTTCGATCTGCGAATAGTCCGCCGCCAGCAACTTGTAGCCCGGGCTGGCGATGAACGCCTGGCGGATACGCCGGCCTTCGGCGGTACGGATAGGGATGTTCTGCAGGTTCGGGTCGCTGGACGACAGGCGCCCAGTGGCGGCCACGGCCTGCTGGTAAGACGTATGGATACGCCCGGTTCGCGGGTTGATCTGCCCCGGCAACTTGTCGGTGTACGTGCTCTTGAGCTTGCTCAGGCTGCGGTACTGCATCAGTACCTCCGGCAACGGGTAGCCTTGCACGGCCAACTCGTCCAGGACTGCCTCGGCCGTGGATGGCTGGCCCTTGGCGGTCTTGCTCAGCACCGGCATGCCGAGCTTGTCGTAGAGGATCGAGCCGAGCTGTTTGGGCGAGCCGAGGTTGAATTCCTCACCCGCCAGCTCGAAGGCCCGACGCTCGAGTTCGGCCATTTTCACGCCCAGCTCACCGCTCTGTATCTGTAACAGGGCAGCATCAACCAGCGCGCCCTGACGCTCGATCTTGGCCAGCACCGGCACCAGCGGCATCTCGATATCCATCAGCACCGGCTGCACGCTCGGTGTCTGCGCAAGGCGGGCCTGCAGCGCCTGATGCAGGCGCAGGGTAATGTCGGCATCTTCGGCGGCGTAAGGGCCGGCCTTGTCCAGGTGGATCTGGTTGAAGGTCAGCTGTTTGGCGCCTTTGCCGGCGATGTCTTCGAACGCGATGGTGGCGTGGTCGAGATACTTCTGCGCCAGGCTGTCCATATCATGACGGGTCGCAGTGGAGTTGAGCACATACGATTCAAGCATGGTGTCATAGGCAACGCCCTGCATCTGGATCGCCGGCGAGCCATTGGCAAGGATGTTGATATCGTACTTGGCGTTCTGCCCTACCTTTGCCTTGGCCGGGTCTTGCAGGAGCGGCTTCAATGCCAGCAGCACGGCTTCGCGATCCAGTTGCACCGGCGCGCCTTCATAGTCGTGTGCCAACGGTACGTAAGCCGCTTCATGGGGTTCGACAGCGAAGGACAGGCCGACCAGCTGTGCCTTTTGCGCATCGAGGCTGGTGGTCTCGGTATCGAAAGCGAACAGCGGCGCCTGACGCAGCTTTTCCAGCCAGGCATCGAAGCGAGCCTGATCGAGGATGGTTTCGTATTTCGGCTCGACCGTGGCCGCAGGCGCCTGCACAGGCGCAACTTCATCGCCGGCCCTGGCCGCGTCCCGCTGAACGTCGGCGATCCAGCTCTTGAATTCCATCTCGGTATAAAGCGCCAGCAGCGCTTCACGGTCCGGCTCGCCGCACACCAGGGCGTCCACTTCGATATCCAGCGGCACGTCGACTTTGATGGTCGCCAGTTCGTAGGACAAAAACGCCGCGTCACGGTGTTCTTCGAGCTTGGCCGGCAGGGTCTTGGCGCCACGAATCGCCAGTGCCGGCACCTTGTCCAGGTTGGCGTACAGGTCGCTGAGGCCGCCGCCGATACCGGTCAGCAGCCCTACTGCGGTTTTTTCACCGACCCCAGGTACGCCTGGGATGTTGTCGACCTTGTCGCCCATCAGGGCGAGGAAGTCGATGATGTGCTCCGGGCCGACGCCGAACTTCTCATGCACGCCAGCCACATCCAGCACACTGCCCGTCATGGTGTTGACCAGGGTAACGTGGCCGTCCACCAGCTGCGCCATATCCTTGTCACCGGTCGAGATGATCACTGGCCGCCCCTGTGCTGCACTGCTGCGCGCCAGCGTGCCGATCACGTCGTCGGCCTCGACCCCCTCGACACACAGCAGCGGGTAACCCAGAGCCTTGACGCTGGCATGCAGCGGCTCCACCTGCACCCGCAGGTCGTCCGGCATGCTGGGGCGGTTGGCCTTGTACTCGGCGAACATGGCATCGCGAAAGGTACCGCCCTTGGCATCGAACACCACGGCGAACAGGCTGTCGGGGTATTGCTTGCGCAGGCTCTTGAGCATGTTCAACACACCCTTGACCGCGCCGGTGGGCATGCCCTTGGAAGTGGTCAGCGGGGGCAGCGCGTGGAAGGCGCGGTAAAGGTAGGAGGAACCGTCCACCAGGACGAGGGGCGCTTGGCTCATGAGCAGAATCAACCTTTTCGGCGGGTCCGGAGCTAGAATAGCCGGATCAATGACGACAAAGGGACAAGGTTATCATGCGTACACTCAATCGCCTGTTACTGCTCAGCCTGTTGGCAACCATGCCAGTCGTCACCCTGGCGGCGGACGACGCCCCCTCGGCAGATCCCGAGGTGACCATTCGCACGGAAGGCGATAAAACCATCCAGGAATACCGGCAGAACGGCTTCCTGTATGCGATCAAGATCACGCCGAAAAACGGCAAGCCTTATTTTCTGGTACGCGCCGATGGCTCTGATGGCAATTTCATTCGTTCCGACCAACCGGACATGCTGATACCGTCCTGGAAGATCTTCGAGTGGTAATCTGACGCGTACCGTTCACATCAACCTGGCACTTCCCGGCGGAAGTGCCCGTATGGGCATTCTTTCATCATGTCAGTCTTCACCCCCGTGACCCGGCCTGAGCTGGAAACCTTTCTGGCGCCGTATCAGCTGGGCCGTCTGCTCGATTTCCAGGGCATTGCCGCCGGCACCGAAAACAGCAATTTCTTCGTCAGCCTCGAACAGGGGGAGTTCGTCCTGACGCTGATCGAGCGCGGCCCCAGCGAGGACATGCCGTTCTTCATCGAACTGCTCGACACGCTGCACGCCGCCGATATGCCGGTGCCTTACGCCATACGTGACCGTGACGGCAATGGCCTGCGCGAGCTGTGCGGCAAGCCGGCACTGCTGCAACCAAGGCTGTCGGGCAAGCACATCAAGGCGCCGAACAACCAGCACTGCGCCCAGGTAGGTGAGCTGCTGGCGCACATCCACCTGGCCACCCGCGAGCACGTCATCGAGCGCAAGACCGATCGCGGCCTGGACTGGATGCTCGCCAGCGGTGCCGAGCTGATGCCGCGCCTCACGGCAGAACAGGTTGCCCTGTTGCAGCCGGCGCTGGACGAAATCATCGCGCACAAGGCGCAGATCCTGGCATTGCCGCGGGCCAACCTGCATGCCGACCTGTTCCGCGACAACGTGATGTTCGAAGGCACCCACCTGACCGGCGTGATCGACTTCTACAATGCCTGCTCGGGGCCGATGCTGTACGACATCGCCATCACCGTGAATGACTGGTGCCTGGATGAAACCGGCGCGATCGATATGCCTCGTGCCCAGGCCCTGCTGGCGGCCTATGCAGCGCTACGGCCGTTCACGGCAGCCGAGGCCGAGCTCTGGCCACAGATGTTGCGGGTCGGGTGCGTGCGCTTCTGGCTGTCGCGTTTGATCGCGGCCGAGTCGTTTGCCGGGATGGATGTGATGATCCATGACCCGAGCGAGTTCGAGGTGCGTCTGGCGCAGCGCCAGCAAGTGGCGTTGCACCTGCCGTTCGCGCTCTGACCGAAGCGCCACCGCTCTGCGTAGGAGCGGCCTAGTGTCGCGAAAGGGCCGCAAAGCGGCCCCGGATATCGCGCTGCCGCAGACATGTCTGGGGCTGCTGCGCAGCCCATTCGCGACACAAGGCCGCTCCTACAGCGCCTATGCAAATGGCTTAAAGCTGCTCCAGGCACCCTGCCAGCTCTGCGCCCAGCTTTTCCAGCAAACGCTCGTAGCCCTTGGCATCCACTGGGTCATTCCCGCCCAACGCATCCAGCTCAGCCAAGCGCACCGGCAGCCCGGCCGTCAGCGTCTCAGCCAAGCGCGGTCGCAGCGGCGGCTCACTGAACACACAGGTCTTGCCCACTTCCTGCAGACGCTTGCGCATGGCAGCGACATGCTGCGCCCCCGGCTGCACTTCGGCCGCCACGCTGAACACACCCGCGTGCTTGAGCCCATAAGCAGACTCGAAGTAGTCAAACGCTTCGTGGAACACGAAGTAAGGTTTGTCGGCAATACCCGCCACCCGGGCCTTGATGCGTGCATCCAGGCTATCGAGGCGTGCAGTGAAGGCCTTCAGGTTGCTCTGGTAGCGCGCGGCATTGGCAGGGTCCGCCGACGCCAGGTCCGCCGCCATCTTCGCCGCAATCACCCGGGCGTTAACTGACGACAACCATAAATGCGCGTCCAGGCTGCCCGGACGATGATCGTGGTCATGCTCATCGTGGTCTTCTTCATCGTGTGAATGGCTGTCCTCGCCAAAGTGGCGCAACTGCATGCCCGGCAGCGACTGAACAGCCACGACAGGTTTGCTGCGGCTGCCCAACACCCGCGGCAGGAAACCTTCCATGTCGGGGCCGATCCAGTACAGCAGGTCGGCATCGCCGACGCGGCGCACGTCGGATGGGCGCAGGGCATAGTGGTGCGGCGAGGCGCCAGGAGGCAGCAGCACCTCGGGGCTACCAACCCCGTCCTGCACAGCGGCGGCAATCTGCTGCAACGGTTTGATACTGGTCAGCACACGCACGTCGGCTTGCGCCGAGCAGGCGATAAAAGCGACAAAAAGCACAAGCAATCGGGACACGGTGAATACTCGACTCGTCAGAAACAGGTAACATAATAACGTCTCCATCCAGAACCGTCGCTGCTCATGTCCATCACGCCGCTGGCCCACCGTCCCCACGATCACTCTCATTGCGTGCACAGCGCCCTGACCGAGGCCGAGGTGCTGTGCACCCGCCAGGGCCTGCGCCTGACCGCATTGCGCCGGCGTGTGCTGGAGCTGGTATGGCAAAGCCACAAGCCGCTGGGCGCCTACGACATCCTCGCCGTGCTCAGCGAACAGGATGGCCGGCGTGCTGCGCCACCGACCGTTTATCGGGCGCTGGATTTCCTGCTGGAAAACGGCCTGGTACACCGCATCGCTTCACTCAACGCCTTCATCGGTTGTAGCCACCCCGAGCACGCGCACCAGGGCCAGTTCCTGATCTGCCGCGAATGCCACGTCGCCATCGAACTGGAGCAGGACAGCATCAGCGATGCGATCATCGCCAGCGCCAAAGGCGTGGGTTTCAGCGTGGAAACGCAGACGGTGGAAATCGTCGGCCTGTGCGGCAATTGCCGGGGCGCCGCATGAGCGATGCACTGATCCGTCTGGAGCAGGTCGGCGTCACGTTCGGCGGCGAGGCCGTGCTCGACAGCATCGACCTGTCGGTGGCACCCGGCCAGATCGTCACCCTGATCGGGCCCAACGGCGCAGGCAAGACTACCTTGGTCCGTGCTGTGCTCGGGCTGCTCAAGCCGCACCGCGGCACAGTGTGGCGCAAGCCGAAACTGCGTATCGGCTACATGCCGCAAAAAATCCAGGTGGACGCCACGCTGCCGTTGTCGGTGCTGCGCTTTCTGCGCCTGGTACCCGGTGTAGACCGGCAGGCAGCGTTGTCGGCACTGCAGGAAGTGGGCGCCGAACAGGTCATCGACAGCCCGATCCAGACCATTTCCGGCGGCGAGATGCAGCGCGTGCTGCTGGCCAGGGCGCTGCTGCGCGAGCCCCAGCTGCTGGTACTGGATGAGCCGGTACAAGGCGTCGACGTGGTCGGCCAGACCGAGCTGTACAACCTCATCACTCGCCTGCGCGACCGCCATGGTTGCGGGGTATTGATGGTCTCGCACGATCTGCACCTGGTGATGAGCGCCACCGACCAGGTGGTCTGCCTCAACCGGCATGTGTGCTGCTCCGGCCACCCCGAGCAGGTCAGCAACGACCCCGCCTTCGTCGAACTGTTCGGCCAGAACGCACCGAGCCTGGCCGTCTACCACCACCACCACGATCACAGCCACGACCTGCATGGCTCGGTGGTCGCCCCTGGCACCCATGTTCACGGAGACCACTGCAAGCATGGCTGATTTTCTTCTTTACGCCCTGCTCGCGGGTCTTTCCCTGGCGCTGGTGGCTGGCCCGCTGGGCTCCTTCGTGGTGTGGCGGCGCATGGCCTATTTCGGCGATACCTTGTCCCACGCAGCGCTGCTGGGCGTGGCCATGGGCTTCGTGCTGGACGTCAGCCCGGCGCTGGCGGTAACCGTGGGGTGCCTGTTGCTGGCGTTGCTGCTGGTAACCCTGCAGCAACGCCAGCCATTGGCGTCCGACACACTGCTCGGCATCCTCGCGCCCAGCACCTTGTCGCTGGGCCTGGTGGTGCTGAGCTTCATGCACGACGTACGCATCGACCTGATGGCCTACCTGTTCGGCGACTTGCTGGCCATCAGTACCACTGACCTGGCCTGGATCCTGGGCGGCAGTGCGCTGGTACTGCTGCTGCTTGCAGTCCTTTGGCGACCGTTGCTGGCGGTTACCGTCCACGAAGAGCTGGCCATGGTTGAAGGCCTGCCGGTCGCTGGCCTGCGCCTGGCGCTGATGCTGCTGATTGCCGTGGTCATCGCCGTCGCCATGAAGATCGTCGGCGTGCTGTTGATCACCTCCCTGCTGATCATCCCTGCCGCTGCGGCACAGCGCCACGCGCGCTCGCCGGAGCAGATGGCAGTGGGGGCCAGCCTGCTGGGCGTCACGGCCGTCTGCGGCGGCCTGGCCATGTCCTGGTTCAAGGACACCCCGGCCGGCCCATCGATCGTGGTCTGCGCGGCAGTGCTATTCTTGCTGAGCCTGGCCCTGCCCAAACGCTGAAAACCGGGGTGCGCCATGGCACACCCTGCAACCTTTTCGCGGGTAAAGGGTCTGTAAGACTTGTTTTCGAGCGTGCGCACCTGGGTGTAGACTTGCTCGCTTTTTGCGCAAATAGAGAGTCGCAGGAATGAAGCCGTTCGCATCCCGTTATCTGCTTGTTGCCGCGTTTTCCCTGTTCCTGGCCGCTTGTTCAAGCGCGCCGGTCGAGCAGCCCGGTGCACCTGCCCAAGCCGATGCCTGGCAGCAGCTGCAGCAAAGTATCAACAGCAATGAACTGGCCACAGCCGAAGATCAGCTTGCCTCGCTGCAGGCTCAATCGCCCGACGATGGCCGCCTGGAACAGTACCAGCGGCAGTTGGCTGAGGCTTACCTCAAACGCAGCCAGATCGTCCTTCAGAAGGGTGACGTCAACGCTGCCGCAACCGCGCTGGCACGTGCCCGCGCACTGATGCCGCA
>NZ_MOMO01000215.1:0-30242 GCF_009933855.1 Pseudomonas sp. SG-MS2
GCGGCAACCACGTGGGTGGGCGGGGTGAAGCGCCATTGGCCGGTCTTGGCCATGTAGGCGTGCTGGTCGTGCAGGTCCATGGCCAGCGAGTGGGCATTGCCCTCGGCGGCTGCCAGTGCGGTTTTCTCGGCGAAAACGAAGCCCATCCCGGGGACGCCTTCCAGGCATTTGCCAGACGCGGCGATCAGTGCCTCGAAAGGGATTTCGCGGGCGTCGATCGGCAGGGCGCCGAACGAGCTCATGGCATCGATGATCAGGCGCTTGCCGTGGCGCTTGATCACCTGAGCGATCTCGTGCAGCGGGTTGAGGATGCCGGTGCTGGTTTCGCAGTGGATCAGCGCCACGTGGGTCACGCTGGGGTCCGCCGCCAGCAGGCGGTCGACGTCGGCAGCGGTGGTCGGCTGGTCCTCGGCGGTTTCGAAGGTGCTGAAGTTGCGCCCCAGCACTTTGCAGATTTTCGCCAGGCGCTGGCCGTAAGCGCCGTTGATCAGCACCAGTACCTTGCCATCGCGCGGTACCAGAGTGCCGATGGCGGCCTCCACGGCGAAGGTGCCGCTGCCTTGCAGGGGAACGCAGTGGTGGCTGGCGCTGCCGTCGACGATCCCCAGCAGTTGCTCGCAGACGCTGGCGGTCAGTTGGTTGAAATCACGGTCCCAGGAGCCCCAGTCCATTAGCATGGCTTGTCGGGTGCGCAGGGAGGTGGTCAGTGGGCCGGGGGTCAGCAGGATCGGGGCGTTGCTCATTGCGTGGTTCCTCACAAGCTGCAGGTGGTCAGCCGAAAAAGCTGGCGCTGAAACTACGGAGGCTAGGTTGCAATTGACCAAGCTATCAATCAAATTGTTTGTTGTTATGCCAGCCATAAGTCAGGCCGATAAATATGAACCTGTTCCAGCTTCGCGCTTTCGACGCCGTCGCCCGTGAGGGCAGTTTCACCCGTGCCGCTGCGCGCTTGTTCATCAGCCAGCCGGCGGTGACCGGGCACGTCAAGGCGCTGGAAGAGCACTACCAGATCACCCTGTTACGGCGCACGGCGCGGCGGGTCGAGCTGACCGAGGAGGGTACCCGCCTGGCTGCCATCACCCGGGCGATGTTCGGCCTGGCCGAAGAGGCGCAGGCGATGCTCGAGGCCAATCGCCAACTGCTCACCGGCCGCCTGGAGGTGGCCGCAGATGGGCCGCACCGGGTCATGCCGATGCTGGCGCTATTGCGTGAACGCTACCCGGGGATCACCGTCAACCTGCGCCTGGGCAATGCCCAGGAGACCTTGGCCGCCTTGTTGTCAGAGCATGCCGACGTGGCCGTATTGACCGAAATCGAACCGCGCAAGGGCCTTTACTTGCAAAACCTCTGCGAGTCGCATTTATGCGCACTGCTGCCGGCAGGCCATGCCTGGGCCAGCGGGCAGGGTGACTTGCCACTGGCTGCTTTGCATGAGCAGATCATGGTGCTGCGCGAACCCAGTTCGACCACCCGACGTACCTTCGACAAGGCGTGTGACCAGGCGTCGGTCAGGCCCAGGGTGCTGCTGGAGCTGGACAGCCGTGAGGCAGTCACCGAGGCAGTGGCGTCGGAGCTGGGGATTGGTGTCGTTTCCTCGACCGAGGTGGCCAATGACCCGCGTGTGGTGGCGCGGCCGCTGGCCGGGCAAGGTTTGCGCAACCAGCACCTGGTGGGGTGCCTGGAGCGGCGCCGCGAGCTGCGGCTGATCCAGGCGTTCCTGGCCCTGGCTGCCAGCCTGTAATCCAAGGCTGGTGTTTTTTCCATGCGGGCCTAACATGGGCGGCACGCAACAGCCAGGAGGGCCGATGAGCGAGAAAGACACCATCTCCATGCAACTGGTGCGCGAAGCCCTGTTGCAGACCTGCCCGGCGGGTGAGCCGGATGCCGGCCTGCTGGCGCAGGCCGGCATCGACATCGGTCAACTCGACCAGGCTGATGCGCGCGTCAGCGCCGAGGCCTACTCCCGGCTTTGGCGCTTGCTGGCGCAACGCTGCAACGATGAATTCTTCGCCATGGACCCGCGTGGGCTGCGTACCGGAAGCCTGGCATTCCTGTGTCGGGCGAGCATGGCCCAGCCCACCCTGCAGGCTGGCCTGGAAACGGTGTTGGCGTTTCTTTCGCTGATGCTGCAGGACCTGCAACCGGTACTGGTGCGCCAGAAAAGCCTGGCCGAAATCGTCATCGTTGAACCCAATGCTCAGCCTCGGCGTGCGTTCACCTATTTCACCTTCTGGATGATCGTCCACGGCGTCGCCTGCTGGTTGGGAGGGCGGCGTATTCCGATCCTTGCGATTGACTTGCGGTGCGCCGAGCCGCCTTTCTGTGATGACTACCGGGTGATGTTCTCGGAAAACCTGCAGTTCGAACGCCCCTTGACCCGCATGATCATTGCCGGGGACTGCCTTGACATGCCGATGCGCCGCAGCGAGGACGAGCTTCAGCGTTTTTTGGCAGAGGCACCTGGCAACATCCTGGTGAAGTATCGCGACCCTAACAGCCTGGCCCGCCGTATCCGCCAGACGCTGAGCCAGCAAACCCCCAGCCAGTGGCCTGCCGCCGAGCAACTGGCGGCAACGTTGTGCATGTCGGCGTCAACCTTGCGGCGCCGTTTGAGCGAGGAGGGCCAAAACTACCAGGCGCTCAAAGACAGCATTCGCCGCGAGTTGGCGATTGCCTGGCTGGCGCAGCCGCAGCTTGGGCTTGGCGAAATCGCCGAGAGGCTGGGCTTTGCCGACAGCAGTTCGTTCTACAAGGCGTTTCGCAAATGGTTCGGGTGCAATCCGGGGCATTACCGCAGTGTCTTCCTGCAGGTGTAAACCGGCCCTGCACCAGCAATGCTCCGGCGGGCGCTTGGCGCATCGCGAAGGCTGAGAAGCCACGCGGCCAAAACGCTCATTCAGATTGACAGCTTTGGCCATTGCCCAGGTAGGCAGGCGGCGCGAACATCGTCAGACCGATGGTGCACTCCAACAATAAGAACCCAGGAGTCTGACGATGCGCGAGTATGGCGACGCCGTCCTTTCATTCAATCATGCCGAGGCCGCAATGGGCCTGCACGGCAGTCTTGCAGCCCTCAATGCCTGCGTCGAATGCTGTGACCGCCATGTGGCCCAAGGTGGTATCGCCCTGGTCTACGAGGACCGCGAGGGCAATGGCAGGCTCTACACATTCGAGCAGATGCAAGCCATGGCGTCCCGCTTTGCCAATGTCCTGAGGGCCCAAGGCGTGCAGGCCGGTGACCGGGTAGCAGGGCTGATGCCACGCACCCCCGAGTTGCTGGTGACCATCCTCGCCACCTGGCGCCTGGGCGCTGTTTACCAGCCGTTGTTCACTGCCTTTGGCCCCAAAGCTATCGAGCACCGCCTGGAGCAGTCGCATGCCAAGGTAGTGGTCACCGACCGTGGCAACCGCGCCAAGCTGGACGATCTGGCCGTGAGCCCCGTGCCGATCATCGTCGGCGCTGAGGAGGGTGAACTGGACTTCCAGCGCCTGCTCAATGCCGCCCCTGCCGATTGCGAGCCAGTCATGCGCTCGGGCGACGATCCCTTCCTGCTGATGTTCACCTCGGGCACCACTGGCCCTGCCAAACCCCTGGAAGTGCCGCTACGCGCGATCGTCGCGTTCCAGGGCTACATGCGCGATGCCATTGGCCTGCAGCCACAAGACAACTTTTGGAACCTGGCCGACCCAGGGTGGGCCTATGGCCTTTACTACGCGGTCACCGGGCCGTTGTCGCTGGGCCACGCCACCACCTTCTACGATGGCCCGTTCAGTGTCGAAAGCTGCGCGCGGGTGATCGACAAGCTGGGCATCACCAACCTGGCAGGTTCGCCCACCGCATATCGCTTGCTGATCGCCGCTGGCAAGGCGTTCTCAACGCCGGTCCAGGGCCGCCTGCGGGTCGTCAGCAGTGCCGGTGAACCGCTCAACCCCGAGGTGATCCGCTGGTTCGCCGATGAGTTGGGCGTGACCATCCATGACCACTACGGGCAGACCGAGCTGGGCATGGTGCTGTGCAACCACCACGGCCTTGAGCATCCCGTGCGGGCAGGGTCTGCCGGCTTCGCCATCCCAGGCCACCGCATCGTGGTGCTGGACGAGCAGGGCGCCGAATTGCCCGCCGGGCAGCCTGGCATTCTGGCAGTGGATCGGGAGCGGTCGCCGCTTTGCTGGTTCGGTGGCTATCACGGCCTGCCCACCAAGGCCTTCGTCGGCAAGTATTACCTGAGCGGCGATACCGTCGAGTTGAACACCGACGGCAGCATCAGCTTCGTCGGCCGCAGCGACGACGTGATCACCACCTCTGGCTACCGCGTCGGGCCGTTCGATGTGGAGAGCGCACTGATCGAGCACCCGGCGGTGATCGAAGCCGCAGTGATCGGCAAACCGGACCCGGAGCGCACCGAACTGATCAAGGCCTTTGTGGTGCTGGCCAGCGGTGTGCACGGTAGTGTCGAGCTGGAAGAGACCCTGCGCCAGCACGTTCGCCAGCGGTTGTATGCCCACGCCTATCCCAGGGAAATCGAATTCGTCAGCGAGCTGCCCAAGACCCCGAGCGGCAAGCTGCAACGCTTCATCCTGCGCAATCAGGAAGTTGCCAAACAACAAGCGCAACAGGCCACCCCTGCCCGCGCCTGAAAGGAACCTGATCATGCACATCGCCAACAAACATTTTATCGTCAGCGGCGCAGCTTCCGGGCTGGGGGCTGCCACCGCGCAGATGCTGGTCGAGGCCGGCGCCAAGGTCATGCTGGTTGACCTCAATGCCCAGGCCGTCGAGGCCAAGGCCCGCGAGCTGGGTGACAACGCCCGCTTTGCGGTCGCCGACATCAGCGACGAGCAAGCGGCCCAGGCCGCCGTCGATGCCGCTGTAACGGCTTTTGGCAGCCTGCACGGGCTGGTCAATTGTGCGGGCATCGTCGGTGCCGAAAAAGTGCTGGGCAAACAAGGGCCACACGGCCTGGCCAGTTTCGCCAAGGTCATCAACGTCAACCTGGTCGGTAGCTTCAACCTGCTGCGCTTGGCCGCTGCTGCGATGGCCGAAGGCGTTGCCGACGAAAGCGGCGAGCGCGGGGTGATCATCAACACCGCCTCGATCGCCGCCTATGACGGTCAGATAGGCCAGGCTGCCTACGCCGCCTCCAAGGGCGCCATCGCCAGCCTGACATTGCCGGTTGCCCGCGAGCTGGCGCGTTACGGCATTCGTGTGATGACCATCGCCCCGGGTATTTTCGAAACCCCGATGATGGCCGGCATGACCCAGGAAGTGCGCGACTCCCTGGCCGCCGGGGTGCCATTCCCGCCGCGTTTGGGGCGGCCAGGCGAATACGCGGCGCTGGCCCGCCACATCATCGAGAACAGCATGCTCAACGGCGAGGTGATCCGCCTCGACGGTGCGCTGCGCATGGCTGCCAAGTAAGGAGAAACCCTAATGACCCTCGCCAATGATCCGATTGTCATCGTCAGCGCCGTGCGCACGCCCATGGGCGGCCTGCAAGGTGACCTGAAAAGCCTTACCGCGCCGCAATTGGGCGCCGCTGCGATTCGCGCTGCAGTCGAGCGTGCCGGGCTGGATGCCGCCGGTGTCGAGCAGGTGCTGTTTGGCTGTGTGCTGCCGGCAGGCCAGGGCCAGGCCCCCGCGCGCCAGGCTGCGCTGGGCGCCGGCCTGGGCAAGCACACCACGTGCACGACGCTCAACAAGATGTGCGGCTCTGGCATGCAGGCCGCGATCATGGCGCATGACCTGCTACTGGCCGGTACCGCCGATGTGGTCGTGGCGGGCGGGATGGAGAGCATGTCCAACGCGCCCTACCTGCTGGACAAAGCCCGTGGCGGCTACCGCATGGGCCACGGCAGGATCATCGACCACATGTTCATGGACGGCTTGGAAGATGCCTACGACAAGGGTCGCCTGATGGGCACCTTTGCCGAGGATTGCGCCCAGGCCGGCGGGTTCAGCCGCCAAGCCCAGGACCAGTTCGCCATCGCCTCGTTGACCCGCGCCCAAGAGGCGATCAGCAAAGGCCGCTTCAGCGCCGAGATCGTTCCGGTACAGGTCAGCGAAGGCAAGGAACAGCGCCTGGTCAAGGACGACGAGCAGCCTCCCAAGGCGCGCCTGGACAAGATCCCGCAACTCAAGCCGGCGTTCCGTGAGGGCGGCACCGTAACTGCCGCCAACGCCAGTTCGATCTCCGACGGCGCTGCGGCACTGGTGCTCATGCGCCGCTCCCAGGCGCAGCAGCGCGGCCTGACGCCCTTGGCTGTGATCCATGGGCACGCTGCCTTCGCCGACGCGCCGGCACTGTTCCCCACGGCGCCTATCGGCGCTATCGACAAACTGATGAAGCGCACTGGCTGGAATCTGGCCGAGGTCGACCTGTTCGAAATCAACGAAGCCTTTGCCGTGGTCACCTTGGCCGCCATGAAGCAACTCGACCTGCCTCACGAGAAGGTCAACATTCATGGCGGTGCCTGCGCCCTGGGGCACCCGATCGGCGCATCGGGCGCGCGGATCCTGGTAACCCTGCTGTCGGCCCTTCGCCAGAACAACCTACGCCGCGGCGTTGCGGCCATCTGCATCGGCGGTGGCGAGGCCACGGCCATGGCTGTCGAATGTCTGTATTGAGGTGAACCATGCTGGTAACTGACGAGCAACAACAGATCGTCGATGCGGTCCGGGCTTTTGCCCAGGAACGCCTCAAGCCTTTTGCCGAACAATGGGACAAGGAACACCGCTTCCCCCGGGAAGCCATCCAGGAGATGGCCGAACTCGGCCTGTTCGGCATGCTGGTACCCGAGCAGTATGGTGGCAGTGACACCGGCTACGTGGCCTATGCCATGGCCCTGGAAGAAATCGCTGCTGGCGATGGCGCCTGCTCGACCATCATGAGTGTGCACAATTCGGTAGGGTGCGTGCCCATCCTCAAGTTCGGCAGCGAGCTGCAAAAGCAGCAGTACCTTGCACCGCTGGCCAGCGGGTCGATGATCGGTGCCTTCGCCCTCACCGAGCCCCAGGCCGGTTCCGATGCCAGCAGCCTGAAAACCCGTGCGCGGCTGGATGGCGACCACTATGTGCTCAACGGCAGCAAACAGTTCATTACCTCCGGGCAGAACGCCGGTGTGGTGATCGTTTTCGCTGTCACCGACCCAGAGGCAGGCAAGCGTGGTATCAGCGCCTTCATCGTGCCCACCGACTTGCCGGGTTACCAGGTGGCGCGGGTCGAAGACAAGCTCGGCCAGCACGCATCCGACACCTGCCAGATCGTTTTCGACAATGTGCGCGTTCCAGTTGCCAATCGTCTGGGCGAGGAGGGGCAGGGTTACAAGATCGCCCTGGCCAACCTTGAGGGCGGGCGTATCGGCATTGCCTCGCAGTCGGTGGGCATGGCCCGTGCTGCGTTCGAAGTGGCCCGTGACTACGCCAAGGAACGTTGCAGTTTCGGTAAACCCTTGATCGAGCACCAGGCGGTAGCCTTCCGCTTGGCGGACATGGCCACCAAAATCGCCGTGGCACGGCAGATGGTGCTGCACGCCGCAGCATTGCGCGATGCCGGGCGCCCTGCGCTGGTGGAAGCGTCGATGGCCAAGCTGTTCGCCTCGGAAATGGCCGAAAAGGTCTGTTCGGATGCCTTGCAGACATTAGGCGGTTATGGCTATCTGAGTGACTTCCCGCTGGAGCGGATCTACCGCGACGTGCGGGTTTGCCAGATCTACGAAGGCACCAGCGACATTCAGCGCATGGTCATTGCGCGCAATCTTTGAAGGAGCAGTCTGCATGGCATTCGAAACCATCCTGTTGGATATCCACGGCAAGGTCGGCCTGATTACCCTTAACCGGCCCCAGGCGCTCAATGCGCTCAACGCGCAGATCGTCAGTGAGATCAACCAGGCCCTGGACCAGCTCGAGCGTGACCCGAATATCGGCTGCGTGGTGCTGACCGGTTCTGCCAAAGCCTTTGCCGCCGGTGCCGATATCAAGGAAATGGCCGAGCTCAAATACCCGCAGATCTACGTCGATGACCTGTTCAGTGATGCCGATCGTATTGCCAATCGCCGCAAGCCGATCATCGCTGCGGTATCGGGTTTTGCGTTGGGCGGTGGTTGTGAGCTGGCGATGATGTGCGACTTCATTCTGGCGGCCGACAACGCAAAGTTCGGGCAGCCGGAAATCAATCTGGGCGTACTGCCGGGCATGGGTGGTACCCAGCGCCTTACCCGGGCCGTAGGCAAGGCCAAGGCCATGGAACTGTGCCTGACGGGGCGGCTGATGGGGGCTGAGGAGGCGGAGCGTGCAGGCTTGGTTGCGCGCGTGGTGCCACAGGCCGAACTGGTCGAGGAGGCATTGAAGGTGGCTGCCACCATTGCTGGCAAGTCGATCCCGGTGAGCATGATGGTCAAGGAAAGCGTCAACCGGGCCTTTGAAGTCACGCTGAGCGAAGGTGTGCGTTTCGAGCGTCGTGTGTTTCATGCGGCGTTTGCCACTGAAGACCAGAAGGAGGGGATGGCGGCGTTCATTGCCAAGCGCGAGGCTCAATTCAAGGACTGCTGACCTGCTCCGGCTGGGGCAGCGTAACTGCCCCAGCCGATGATCAGGCTTGGTTGTCGAAGAAGTACCGCTTCGCCGCAGCCAGGTCGATCGGGCTGCGATGCACTTCGGTCTCATGCCCGCCAGCGTCCTTGACCACACGGCCCCGTGCATAGCGCTGCGCAGCCGTTTTCAGGTGGCCGGCGGTATAGCCGGTCTGTTCGGCATCCCTGTCCGAATAGTGAAAATGTGCATACCAGAGATCGTCGCCATCATGGCTGATGGCGTATTCCTCCAGGTAGTCATCGGGCCTACCGGCTAGCTTGGCCAGTTGCCGCCGTGATCCGGTCATACGAATCTGCACCTGCTTATGCTCCAGCAGAAAGCCCAGTTCGCTCATTCGAGGCTTTTGCAGCAATGCTACCCGCGTTCTCTGCTCGACCGCCTGCTTGCTAAGCGTTGCCGACAGGTCTTCGATCGCCTTGATGCTCAGTGCCGCATCGGCATCGTGGATGCTCTCGTCAGTCTGGTTGTCACGGGTCAAGCGAAGTTCGATGGCTGTACGGTGGTGGTCAAGGCCATCGCGGTGCAGCAGCAGTATCTCTTCGATTTCCACTGGCAAGTAGGTGCTGGCCGTGGCGCCTTGCATCAGCCTCAGGCTGCTTCTTGCGCTGGCCAGGCGCCTGTTGCTTTCCTTGAGCAGCGCCTTCAGTTTCGCTGGAGGACGCGCGTCAGTTTTATTCCTTGCTGCGTGTACCGGTACCCATTGCTCGTTGTCACGCTTGTAGCTGCGTGAAACTGAACCTTGCTCACTACCAGGAATGTCGACGATGCTGTCATCGTCCGATCTCGGTTGGCCCAGAAGCAGTCCATCGTCACGGGTTTCGATCAGGCCGGGCAATTCCTGGCTGAGTTGCTTTACGGAGCAGGAATGGGGCAAGTCCGGGTACTCGGCGAGCTGGCTGAGTACGTCTGCACTCATGTCAGCAATATCGCTGCGCAGTTGGGCCAACGCCGGTGGTATTGCGCGCTCGTCGAACAGGCTTCGCAGAATGTCCCCCCGCCGTTTGGCAGTCTCCAGATGCTGCTTGATATTTTCAAGCAGGCGACGCCTCACCTCGTCACTGGCGTTGACCCGCTTGCTCAACTGCAGCCGTTGACCGATGGCCAGTTCGATGCTGTCCCAGGTACGGTCAAGCCAAAAAATGCTGGTTTCGCCCATCAGTTCAAGCGTCATGCGGTTGACGCAGTTTTCGAAGCGCATGAAGCGCCAGTGCAAGGGTGACCAACGGCCTCGCTGCTCTTGAAGCCCCTGCAGCATCTTCAGGGTTCCGTGCAGCGAAGGGCTTGCCAACTGGCGCAAGTTCTCAAACCCTTGGTCGAAGGCAGTTGCATTGTCGAGCAGGCTATCGATCAGTGAGGTCAAGTTGGCCAACCTTGCGCCAAGAACCACCCGATCGGCGGGCGTCGATTCGGCTTCATGCTCGATCATGTCCAGCAAGTGGGCACGTTCGGGTTTGTACAGGCGCATCAACAGCTCCCGGATCTGCAATTGGCAATTGAGGTGCTGGTAGAGCGTACCCGCGCGTTTGACCTTGTAGTCGGTCACAGGCGTCAGTTCATTGAGCTCTTGCAAACGTTGGACATGCTCGGCAACGAATGCTTCGAACGTCTGCAACTTCTCTAGGCAGTTACGCAATACGCGCGGGTCTTGCGAGCGGCTGGCCAGTTCGCGGAGCTTGTTCATGTACGGCAATTGTTCGGTGATGCTTTTCGAATCGTTTACCACCCGTTCGGCTTTCTCCCGGGTATTGTGCTTGCGCTGCGCTTGCAGTTTGGCGATCCGCTTGGAGGGTGGCATGCCACCGCGCAGCCGCAGGCGCAGGTCGAGCTGCCAGCGGCCTGCTTCATCGCGCCTGAGCAAAGGGCCTGGGGATTTACCGGTTTCGCCGCCGACAATTCGCATCTGGTCCAGAATCGGGTCCAACTGTGCTTTGAACAGCTTACCCTCGAGCTGTACCAGTAAGTGATCAGCCTGCAGATACAAACCGCGCATCGGCCCCGTAGGGATGGGGGGGCCGAGCGTTGTCGTTGACACATCTGCCTGCAGCGCGGCAAGCGCTTTGGCTTGGCTGCTGTCGAGTCTGAGAGTTGGTTGTGCCCAACTGAATTCGAGTTGGGTCTGAGTTGGGCTGGTCAACACAATGGGGGCCGGTATCGGCTCGTTCAGCTGGCCAAGAGGAAGGACGGTATCCAGCGGGTGCTCCTGCTCCAGCCGCCTCATGGCATGGTTGAAAATCAGGAGTGCGACATTGACCAGCAGTTCGATCCATTGGCCTGTGCGGTCACCAGTACTGGCCTGATCCTCTGCATCGACCAAGCGGGCGAACGTGGTTTCCATCTGCATCAGCCACGCGGCCTCTGCCAGCGGGCCTTCTATAAAGGGCAACACGGTGTTGAGCAATAACCAGCCCAGCTCTTCCCAGCGTTGCCAGCGGGTTTCGGCGCTGCTTGCCGATTGCGCCTTGAAATTGCTCAGCGTTTCCTGCACGCATCCTTCGTAAATGGCCCGGGCAGGGCTGAGTACGGCGGCTTCGCGCGACAAGGTGACGGGCGCAGGCCTGGCCAGCGGCACCGCCCAGTCGTCCTCCAGCGGGTAGAACAGGTGCGGTTCCTTGAACCCCCCATGGGCATAGATGCGGCGGTCTTCGGGGGCCAGCCGTTGGAGCACGTCGTTTTGGAGTTCGCCAGGTTCTGAGAGCGCCACCAGCAGTGCCATGCGGTCGGAGTACTCGACCACCGGTTCGCTGTGCAGGGGGCGGTACAGCAAGCACCGGGCGCTTTTGAAGGAGTCGTCCTCGATCAGCCAGGCATTGAGCGGATGATCGGCATTCGCGTCCATTGAGCGCTGCAGACCTAGAGGGCGCATCACCCAACTGCTGTGCTCATTGGGCAAGGGGGCGACCACCTGCTCTATGGCCACAATTGCTGCTGGTGTTGGCTGACCATGCTCAAGAAATCGCTCCATCACCGTGGTTGGCAATTGGGTACTCAGCTGCTTGGCGAACAGGTCCTCGCGGTGCGCGCGCGCCTGCGCATCATTGAGCAGCAACGCGCGTAACCGCGCGGGGTATGTCGACCCAATGTCCGCTTCGGTGACGAGTGCACGCAGTGCCAGCGTATCCAGCCAAGCGGGGATCGTTTGACCATCGGCGCTTTGCACTACTACGCGGCCGGGTTTTAGCAGCCCCAGATTGGCGATGGCCAGTTGGGCCAAGCTGAAGCTGACTGCTTTTATGGTCCCCCCATTGATGACTTCGCCCGGCAGTGGTATCGCTGTTTCGACCGTCTGATAATTGATCACCCGCACGGCCGCCGGGTCCAGCGTGGATTCGGGGTGGTCACGCAGGATCAGTTCGGTGAGACGTTCGCAGGCAAAGTCGTGAGCATTGGGCACGCCGTCAAGCCAGGTTTGCCCTTCGCTTTCAGAGATGCTGCGGGCGACGTCGGTAAGCATCGAACTATAGACGATCAAGGCTTGGGGCCTGCCTGCACGCATCCAGTCCGGCAACTGATCGACCAGTGTTTCCTGGCTGGCCAGGTCAGTCATGCCGCACAGATGCACCATGGAAGTGAGCCGATCCAGTGCGTCGGCAAGCTGTTGGGCGCTGCTTGTACCCTTGAATGCCAAGGTGGCCAGCTCCAGGCATTCCAGTTGTTGTTGCAGCAAGTTGGCCGCTTGGGCCTGGAATGGCTGCTGCTCGGGGATGCCCAGGCGCACGATGGGTGGCGACATGGCAATGACGGATGGCCAGTGCCTGGTAATGCCCTCCTGCAGCTGTTGGCGCGACGCAAATGACAGCAATCGGCCTATTGGCGTGAACAATAAGGTGAAGGGCGGCTGGCCTGGTGATTCGGGTCGTTCGATGAGCAGCGCACTGGCGAGGAAAGGGTCGAGTTGCCAGTTGGCGGAATAATTGCAGGCCAGGGTGTGTATGGACACTCCATGGCTGCTGGTCAGGGTTCGCAGGTCATCCGGTTTGGCCGGGTCCTCAGACAATGCCTTCAGCGTGGCTGCGGCAGCCACCAGCTTGCCGTCGGTGTGTGCTTGCTCGGCGGCGCTGCGCAGCAGCGCCTGCAGGTGGTTGGCAAACCACATCCACGGCGTCTGACCTTGGCTGTCGGCCTCGCACCAGAAGTTGACCATCGCTGTGCGGTAGGCGTGCAGCAGCATCGGCCCGCAATCATTTACCAGCGTTTCAAATGCATGCAGGTCAACCGGAACGGGATTGTCGGGGTCTATAGCCTGATTGCGACAAGGCACATCCTGAGTAGCGGTCAGGTTTAGCGTGCGCCGCAGGCAATATCGCTCCACCAAGACCTGATACAGCGGGCGGATATAGGCAACACCCATGATCGGGCCGAAGCTGGCGAGTTGCAGGGACAGGGGGTCGAGGTTGGTATCGAGCCCATAATCTGGCCAGTGCTCGACCAAAAGCTGTGCCGCAATTTCGAACAGGGTGGGGCGGCTGGCAAACCTCTTGGCAACGGAACAAGACAGGGTGGTGGCACGCGGGAGTCGTATTGATGATGTCATGGCTAGGGTCTGGGTGGGGAGCAAGCCCCATGAAACCGCCCAAGTGATCTGCCCTGGCTTTAAAGATGTACTGCCAGTGGCATCGTCTGAACGGCAAGTTGCTGCCGTCAGGCGCAAACCATGTCATTTCGGTCAATTACCCCGTGATTGGTGTTGCCCCTTGCGACGTGGGGCCTTAGACTGCCGCCCCCTGCAAAAGAGTGCCGATTGGCGCTTGAAGAATTCTGTTGCCAATGCCCAGGCGTCGGCGACACCCGAATCGCCCAAATGCACATTTTTTCATAGAGAAATCGATGACCAAGGAACAGTTGCTGGCCATGTCGGCCGATGACTACATGAACGCTGATCAACTGGCCTTCTTCACTGGCCTGTTGCAGGCGATGAAAGTAGAAACCCATGAACGCATCGAGCTGAGCCGTGCCACCATCGAAAGCCTGGATACCCCGTCGGATCCTGCCGACGTGGCCTCGGTCGAAGAAGAACGTCACTGGTTGGTAAATGCCATCGAGCGTGACCAGCGCCTGCTGCCGCAGCTGGAAATGGCCTTGGGCCGTATCGCTGACGAAAGCTTCGGTTGGTGCGACGACAGTGGTGAGCCGATCGGCCTGCAGCGCCTGCTGATCAGCCCGACCACCAAGTACTGCATCGAAGCCCAGGAGCGCCACGAGCAGCTCGATCGCCACCAGCGCCAGATCTGACCGAGCGTTGTGTGCCAGGCCCCACGGAGCGATCCTTGGGGCTTTTTGCGCTTGCTACCTTGTACCGGCCACTTTGTTGCTGCTGGCGCAATACTGCTGTACCAATGTTGGCTTTCTCCGGCGTGTTGGCGGGCGTATCATGGCTATATCGTTAGGTTGCTAAGTAAATTCCGGAGGGAATGATGAATAGCCGAGTCGATGTGGCCGTGATGATTGGCTCAGGTGTGCCCGCTACCCTGCAGGCGCTGGGCCGCCGAGTATGTTGGGTGGTGCTGGTGAATGGCGAGCGTCGCGGCACTGCGTATGCAACGCGTGGTGAGGCGCTGGAGTGTCAGGCGGCCTGGCTTAAACAGCTGGAGAAAGGCCGCGCTGCCTGACTGTGGTTCAGTTTTCGAGGCTACGGGCCAGTTCGCAGGCTTCATGGTGACGACGTCGAAACCCCTTTACTCTGCCGGTAGCGCTTTCAGTGACGTGGAAGAACTCGATGCCGGCAGGTATGACGACGTAACGCGGTATGGAGCGAGAATAAATGCGCTTTGCCTCTCGACGTGTTTCTGTGTTTTCGTGCATATTTCTTTCCCAGTAATGCGCTGATGGATTGCAGAGCCCGTTCTGCCGAAGGGCCTGGCGTTATCTATCGCATCTTTTCTGACGGAATAGTTGTAGGGCATTACGCTTCCCGGTTGGGGAATGTGCCTAAACCCGCCATTTGGGCAAAGTCTGGCAAGCAGGAGTAAAGTTTCCTCCATGCTGTATAGCCAGAAGGCACAGACGTTATGCACATCGCTTCATTACTCTTTTCGCCTATCGAAATGAAAGGGCCGTGCCTCACCGGTGATGAGTGGGGGCGGATGTTACCGATTTGAGGATTACTTCATTGGCAGTCAGTACTCTGGATACCCACGCTTTGTTCGCCCTTGGCGATTTGCGCGGTAAGTTGGCCAAGCTGTTTCAGGGCCGCTTCGTTTATGTCACCGAGCAGAACCCCGAAGGCCTCTATATGGCCGAAATCGACACCGAGAGTGCGTTGGTGGTCGATGACAAGCAACGTTTGGAATTGAAGGTGGGTGACCACTTTCGCGCTGCCGTATTGCCCAGTCGTGAAGGCGGCAAGTTGGAAATGCGCTTTCGTGAGATCAAACTGAACGTCTACGGCGTGGGGGACTATGCCTTTGTCTCGGTGCCGGAGGGTGAAGGTATCGTGTTCCGTGAAGGCCAAGGCGTAATGCTGGTGTTCGCGGCTCAACAGCAAGTCCAAGAGGGCCTTGGCAAGCTGCTCAAAGCCGTGACCGGTAAGGTCGCAAAATGGCGCAAGGGCGAGTTGACCACGTTCAAGGCGAGTGAATGAACGAGGAGCAGGAGGCGGATGGCAGCCGTGCCGCGTTCCATCGACAACATAAGGCCATGGCCGTGGCTCAGGCAGAACGTTTGCTGGCGCGGCGCGATGAGATGCAGGCCGCCTGGTTGACTTGGGTGGCGGCCCAGCTCTATCAATCAGGCCCGCCTCCCTACGTCGCCATGGTGCGCCGGGAGTTGCAGCGGATCACCCAGGAATGAGCGTGCCGCACATCAATTGCCCCCCGCTTGGCCGCTACTGACTTCTTCGGGTACCGCTTCCCCGGACATGCGTTTGCGAAACAGTGCCGCCCTGGCCAATAGTAGCGTAGTGACCGGTAATGTGATCGACAGTAGAACTGGGATCAACCAAGCGTGCAGTACAGGGCCTTGCTTGAGCCATGAGAAGTAGATGATCGAGGCCAAGGCAACGCACCAGGCCCCGATGGTCGAGGCCAGCGCTGGTGGGTGCATGCGCTGGAAATAATCCTTGAGGCGCAGCAGGCCAATGGCCCCGATCAACGCGAACAGGCTGCCGAGCAGCAGCAGGGCAGCGGTAACTAGCTCGAGCCAGAGCGGTAGTTCAAGAACTTCGGTCATTCTATTACCTCACCACGCAGCAAGAACTTGGCCAGGGCAAACGAGCCGACAAAGCCGAAAAGCGCAATCAGCAGAGCACCTTCAAAGTAGGTATCGCTGGCATAGCGGATTCCCAGTACCAGCATCATGAGCATGGCCAGGATGTACAGGTAGTCCAGTGCCAGTACCCGGTCCTGGGCGGAGGGGCCGCGAAACAACCGGATCAGCGTCAGGCCCATGGCCAAGGCGAAGATGAACAAGCTGGCGAGCACTGCATAGGCTAGCAGGCCTGTCATTGGAAAATCTCCATCAGCGGTCGTTCATAGGTGTGTTTGAAGTGCTCGATAAAAGCGTTCTCATCCTTGAGGTCGAACACGTGCAGCAACAGGACGCTGCGGTCCAGGGCCAGTTCTGACCAGACGGTACCGGGCACTACGGTAGTGATCATCGATAGTGCCGCCAGGCCGTGGGCGTCGCGCAGGTCCAGCGGGATATGGACAAAGGCAGAGCGAGGCGGATGTTGCCCGGCGCGCAGCACGCGCAGGGCTACTTGCAGGTTGGACTGGATGACATCGATACCCACCCGGCCAATCAGGCTCGCTATCACCAGCGGCCTGCGCACATGGGCGTGCTGGGGGCGCAACGGTGCCATCAGCAGTGGCGCCAGAAAGCCAAGTGCTGCTGCGAGCAGCAGATTACCCGGGCTGACCGAGAGGTTCAGCAGCAACCACAGTATGAACAGTGCTACAGACAACAGCGGTGCGGGGAAAAGTCGGCTCATGGCTGCACCTGTGCGTCGAGCGTGGTCGGGCCAAGGATAGGCTGTACGGCCATTACGGCCCTGATGTAGGTGTCAGGGGTCTGCAGGCTGGCTGCAGTGTCCTGGGTGTAACGTAGCAGCGGCTCGGCTCTGAAGCTGAGCATGATGCACAGGCCCAGCAAAATGACGATCGGCAGGCATTCGTAGTGTCGCAGCGCGGGGGAGGGCCGCTCTTCAGGCTTCCAGAAGCGCTGGATGCCCACGCGGCCGAAAGCGATCAGCGAGGCCATGCCGGACAGGATGAGCAGGGCTACCAGCGCCCAGCCGGCTGCTGACAGTGGTTGCTCGGCCGGCACGCCCAACCCCAGTGGGTTGAACAGCGCACTGATCAAGCTGAGTTTGCCGACGAAGCCAGAGAGCGGTGGCATGCCGATGATCAGCAACGCACAGGCAATGAAGCTCAGGCCCAGGAACGCCATGGTCCAGGGAATGATCTGGCCTATGACTGCCTTCTGCTCATCGTCGAGGTTGATGCCTTTGGGTGGGTGCAACGACTCGAGTGGCGAGGGCATGCTGCCTTCTTCGTCCTCCAGTGGTGGCTCATTGGCCGAGCGAGAGCGCTCCACCAGCTCGGCGAGCAGGAACAGTGCACACAGTGCCAGGGTTGAATTGACCAGATAGAACAACGCTGCACCGGTCAGGGCTGGCTGAGCAAAGCCGATCGCGCCAAGCAGGGTGCCTGCCGAAACCAGTATGCTCAGTGCTGCCATGCGCTCCAGGCGTTGTGCGGCAAGTATCGACACGGCTGCGATGGCAAGCGTGACCAAGCCCCCATAGATCAGCCATTGCCCGCCGAAATGCGCTGATGCACCGGCTTGACCCGAGAACAACAGGGACCAGAGCCGTAACACAGCGTACAGGCCAACCTTGGTCATGATGGCGAACAATGCGGCTACGGGTGCGCTGGCCGAGGCATAGGCCGGAACCAGCCAGAAATTCAGCGGCCAGATGCCGGCCTTTGCCAGGAAGGCTATGGCCAGGATTGCCGCGCCCGCGTGCAGCAAGCCACGGTCGGCTTCGGGCACCAACGGTACTTTCAGCGCGAGGTCGGCCATGTTGAGGGTGCCGGTTACGCCGTAAAGCATCGCGGCGCCAATCAGAAACAGCGAAGAAGCGAACAGGTTGATGGCAATGTAGTGCAGGCCGGCCCGCACCCGCGCTCGCCCCGATCCGTGCAGCAGCAGGCCATAAGAGGCCGCTAGCAGCACTTCGAAAAAGACGAACAGGTTGAACAGGTCGGCTGTCAGGAAGGCACCATACAGGCCCATCAGCTGGATCTGGAACAGTGCGTGGAAGCTGGCGCCGGCGCTGTCCCAGCGGGCGCGAGCGAACAGCAGGGCGCTGATGCCGATGACCCCGGTCAAAGTCAGCAGTAGCGCCGACAGGTGATCAACCACCAGTACGATGCCGAAAGGCGCGGGCCAGTTGCCCGGCAGGTACACACCGATCGATTCCGCCTGGCCCTGGACGCGCACCCACAGCAGCAGGCTGACGGCGATGACCAGGCCGCTGAAGGTGGACAGCAGGTTGAGGCGCGCCTTGAGCAGGCGGTGCTTCTCGCCCAGTATCAGCATCACTGCTGCGGTCAGCAACGGCAGCAGGATGGGGGCGATGATCAGTCGGCTCATCTCACTCATTCATCACGCTCCCGGCCATCCACGTGGTCGGTGCCGGTCAGGCCGCGAGATGCCAGCAGCACCACCAGAAACAGGGCGGTCATGGCAAAGCTGATGACGATGGCCGTCAGAACCAGCGCCTGGGGCAGTGGGTCGGTGTAATGCAGCAGGTCCTGTGTCACGCCTTCCTTGATGATCGGCTCCTTGCCGATGAACAGGCTGCCCATACTGAAGATGAACAGGTTGACGCCATACGACAGCAGGCACAGGCCCATGATCACCTGATAGGTCCGTGGGCGCAGGATAAGCCACACGCCCGATGCGGCCAGTACGCCGATGGCGACTGCAATGACTTCTTCCATCAGGCGGCTCCTGCTTGGCTGGGTTTGGACGGATTACCCGGGCGGTAGGCTCGCACCGACTGGTGTGCCAGGGCTGTGAGGATCAGCAGGGTCGAGCCGACCACAACGGTGTACACGCCCACGTCGAAGAACAGCGCGCTGGCCACATGCACATCGCCCAGCACTGGCAGGTGCAGGTGGGCGGTATGCGTGGTCAGGAACGGGTAGCCCAGCAGCATGGCGCCGACCCCGGTCAGGGTTGCGCACAATAGCCCGGTGCCCATCCAGCGCAGTGGGCGCAGGCTCATCTGGGCTTCGACCCATTGGGTACCTGCGACCATGTACTGGAGGATGAATGCCACCGACATCACCAGGCCTGCGACAAAGCCACCGCCAGGCTGGTTGTGGCCCCGCATGAACAGGTACATCGAGATCAGCAGGGCGATCGGCAGCAGCAGTCGTACCAGCACCGCAGGCACCATCATGAAGCCCAAGGCTGTGTCGGTGGCATGGCGCGGGTTGATCAGGTCGGTGACCACGTCAGGTGCAAGCTGGCGCTGCTGAGCTGGCAGCTGCATGCTCTCCTTGGGTGGGCGGAAGCGGCGCAGCAGGGCGAATACGGTCAGGGCGACGGCCACCAGCACGGTGATCTCGCCCAGGGTGTCGAAGCCGCGGAAGTCAACCAGCATCACGTTGACCACGTTGGTACCGCCACCTTGTGGTAAGGCTCGGCTCAGGTAGAACGAGGAAATGTCGTTCGGCGTTGGTCGTGTCAGCATGGCGTAGGACAGCAGCGCCATGCCGCCGCCGACCAGGATTGCCAGCAGCAGGTCGCGCACGCGCCGCATGCGGGCACGGTCGAGGCTGCCGGGCAGCGGCGAGACGCCCTCGATACGCCGCGGCAGCCAGCGCAGGCCGAGCAGGATCAGAACCGTCGTGACAACCTCGACGACCAGTTGAGTCAGGGCCAGGTCAGGTGCTGAGAACCAGACGAAAGTGATGCAGGTCATCAGGCCGCAGACGCCAACCATGATCAAGGCGGCCAAGCGGTGATACTTGGCTTGGTAGGCGGCGCCAATGGCGCAGGCGATAGCGATCAGCCAAAGGGCGACGAACACGCCTGAGCCCGGTATTTTAGGGCGGTCACCCCAGCTCAGGCCGCTGTACAGCATTGGTGTGAGCCCCGCGAGGAAGGCGGCAAGCACCAGCATGAACAGTTGTGCCTGCAGGCGGCGAGTGGTCAGCAGCCCCTCGATGCGCCGGGCCAGTAACATCAGGTGCACCTGGCCGTGCTCGAACAGGCGCTTGCCATTGAAGCGCTCGATCAGGGGTGGATACGGGAAGCGGCCTCGGCGCAACTGGTTGCGCAGCAGCAGATAGAGCACGATACCGCCGCTCATGGCCACCAGGCTCATGATCAGCGGGGCATTCCAGCCGTGCCAGATGGCCAGGCTGTACTCCGGCAGAGTACCACCCACCACTGGAAGGGCTGCAGCGGCGAGCAACGGGCCGACCGACTGGGCAGGGAAAATGCCCACCACCAGACAGGTGAGCACCAGCAGTTCGACTGGCGCGCGCATCCAGCGTGGTGGTTCGTGAGGTGTGTGAGGCAGGTCTTGGGCGGCAGGGCCAAAGAACACGTCAACGGTGAAGCGCAAAGCGTAGGCAACGCTGAAAGTGCCGGCTAAGGTAGCTATTACCGGCAGCGCGGCCTCGACCCAAGCGGTGGAGCTGATGAACACGGTTTCGGCGAAGAACATTTCCTTGGACAGGAAACCGTTCATCAATGGCACGCCGGCCATCGAGGCGCTCGCCACCATCGCCAGGGTCGCGGTGTAGGGCACCAGACGGATCAGCCCGCTGAGGCGGCGGATGTCACGGGTGCCGCTTTCGTGGTCGATGATGCCGGCGGCCATGAACAGCGAAGCTTTGAAAGTGGCATGGTTGAGTATGTGAAACACGGCGGCCACTGCGGCGAGTGGGCTGTTCAAACCCAATAGAAGCGTGATCAGCCCAAGGTGGCTGATGGTCGAGTAAGCCAGCAGGCCCTTGAGATCATTCTGGAACATCGCTGCGAAGGCCCCCAGCAGCAGGGTTATGGCCCCCGCGCCACCGACGATCCAGAACCACTCCTCGCTGCCCGAAAGCACCGGCCACAACCGGGCCAGTAAAAACACCCCGGCCTTCACCATGGTTGCCGAGTGCAGATAAGCTGAAACCGGGGTCGGTGCTGCCATGGCATGAGGTAGCCAGAACTGGAAGGGGAACTGCGCGCTCTTGCTCAATGCTCCGACCAGGATCAGGGGCAGCAGCACTGGATACAGCGCGTGCTGGCGAATGGTCTCGCCGGCAGCCAGCACTTTGTCCAGGTCATAGCTGCCCACCACATGGCCGAGCAATACCGCGCCGACCAACAGGCACAGGCCGCCGGCGCCGGTAACCATCAACGCCATGTAGGCGCCGCGTCGGGCGTCGGCGCGGTGGTGCCAGTAGCCGATCAGCAGGAACGAGAACAGGCTGGTCAGCTCCCAGAAGAACACCAGCTGGATCAGGTTGCCCGAGATCACCAGGCCGAGCATGGCGCCCATGAACGCCAGAAAGAAGGCAAAGAAGCGTGGTACCGGGTCCTGTGGCGACATGTAGTAGCGCGCGTACAGCGACACCAGGGTGCCTATGCCCAGTACCAGCAGCGAGAACAGCCAGGCGAAGCCGTCCATGCGCAGGACCAGGTTGAGGCCCAGGCTGGGCAGCCAGAGGAACTCCTCGCGGATGACACCGCCGTGGGCAACCTGTGGGTACAGCAGTGCTACCTGGACGGTGCCGACCAGGGCCACGAGCCCAGCCAGGATGGACTCGGCGTTACGTGCGTTGTGCGGCAGCACAGCTGCCAGGCAACTGCCCAAGAACGGCAGAAGCAGTAGCACTATCAAGGACATAGCGTTCTATTCTGGAAAGGTTTGCCAAGGATCATACGTGCCGTGCAGTTGATCACCAACACGCAAGCTGTCGCAGAATCATACAAACAGGGTGTGACAAGCTGTTTTTTTATAACAGTTTTTTACAGAGCATAGCTGCTGTTCACTGCTTTACAGCCCGCCTTCGCGTTCGCCCTCTACCTCGAGCTCTTCGCTTTCATTGCGCAGGCGTCGAACTTTAAGTTCGCTGACCACCACCGCGATGACGATCATCAGGCCGCCTATGAGCGCCACACCGGGCAGACGCTCGCCTGCGATGCGGCCGACGATTCCAGCCCACACCGGCTCGCCGGCGTAGATGAGTGTGGCGCGGGTTGGCGATACCGATTTCTGCGCCCAGTTCATCGCCACCTGGATCACTGCGCTCATGGCACCCAAGCCCAATGCACTTAGCAACAATAGCCAGGAGAAGTCGGGGATGCGCTCCTGAGTCGGTACGATCATCAGGAACGACAGCAGCGAGGCGGTGGCCAGTTGCACTACGGTGACGCGGCGCACATCGACCTGCCCGGCATACCGGCTGATCAGAATGATCTCGGCGGCAATGGCCACGGCGCTTACCAGGGTCACGATTTCGCCTTCGCTGAAACGCAGGGTACCGCCCTCGGGGCCAGCGAGCAGCATCAGGCCGAGGAACGCCAGGCAGATTCCCAGGCTTGGCATCAGCCCTGGCCGACGGCCAAGCACCAGCCACTGCAACAGCGGTACGAAGGGCACATACAGTGCAGTAATAAAGGCCGACTGGCTGCTGCTGATGGTTTGCAGGCCCATGGTTTGCAAACCATAACCGAGCATGATGGTCGCACCAATCAGCGCGCCGGCCTTCAATTCGGTGAATGTCAGCCCGGGCAGCGCGCGTATCGAGACCAGGCCGACGAACAAGGCGGCTGCAGCAAACCTCAGGCCGACGAAGAACATCGGGCCACTCACGGTCATGACGTTGTGCACCAGCAGGAAGGTGCCGCCCCACAGCATGGTGATGAACACCAGTACCACCTCGGCCTTGCTCAGGCGCAAGGATACGGTGGTCTGCTGGCGGTTGATCGGTTGGCTCATGGTCTTGCTTACTCGGAAGTGGCAGCGCACAATCGCCGCAAAGTGGGCAGTATACTGCGCAACCTTTAAAAGTGAGCAATATAGTGCACAAAGATTCCGCGCACCGTGCTTCGGTGCTCCAGCATGTGAGCCTCAACGTTCGTGGTCTGCGCAATGCAGTGGGGATGAGCCAGAGTGCCTTGGCCGAGCGCTCAGGTGTCAGCCGGCGCATGCTGGTGGCGATCGAGGCTGGTGAGAAGAACGTCAGCCTGACAACGCTCGACCTTATAGCTGAAGCGTTGGGGGTTGCCTTCAGCCGGCTGATCCAGGCGCCCGACCAGCGCGATACCAGCCGCATCGACGAACTGGCCTGGGCCGGTGAGCATCCCCAGAGCAAGGCGGTGCTGCTGGCCAGCAGCACCGCTCGGCGAGAGGTGGAGATCTGGGAGTGGACCCTGGCGCCGGGTGAGTGTTACACCAGTGAAGCCGATGCCGAGGGCTGGAGCGAGCAGATCTATGTGGCTGAAGGGCAACTGACGCTGATCATCGAGCAGATCGAGCACTGCCTGCACGTCGGTCAGTTCCATGTATTTCCCAGTAACTGCCGCTATGCCTACCGCAACGATGGTGCCGTGCCGACGCGCTTCGTACGCAACGTGGTAATTTGAACGGTCAGTTTTTCAGAAGCTCATCGGTCTTCACCACTTTGGCGTACGCAAAAGCGAGTGCAGCCATCACCGAATCGTGCACCTGGGCTGCCGGTATTTGCTTGCCATTGAACTCAAGAGGCAGGGTGGCGCAGGCATCGTGCGCCACCGTGACATCGTAGCCAAAGTCAGTTGCTGCTCGCGTGGCGGCATCGACGCACATGTGGCTCATGCTGCCGACTATGGTGAGTGTTTTTACACCTTGGTCATCGAGCGTGCGCTTGAGATCGGTATCAAGAAATGCATTCACCTTGTGCTTGAGCACGACGGGCTCGTCTTCCAGCGGCTGGACTTTTGCGTGAATCGCAGCGCCTTGGGTGTCGGGAGTGAAGAACGGCGCGTCTTCGCTTTCGAACTCATGCCGCACATGCACCACAAGGTCGCCTCGCTGGCGTGCCGCGGCCAGCAGCTTTGCCGCATTGTCGGCCGCCGGGTTGGCGCCTTCCAGGGGCCACTTGCCTCCGGGGAAATAGTCGTTCTGGATGTCGATGATGATCAGCGCCTGCTTGCTCATGTTGCCTCCTGGGTCAGTAGCATCGGGTGCCATTAGTTATAGGCGGTGCGCGGGATGAATGCGTAGTTCAGGGCAGATGCGGCCCGGGCCCCTCGCCGGCGAGGTGATCCTGGCGGTTGCGAAGCGGGCAGTCCTTCAGCGACATGCAACCGCAGCCGATGCAGCCGTCAAGTTGATCGCGCAACAGGATCATTTCGCCAATGCGCCGATCGAGGTCTTCGCGCCAGCCTTCGGACAATCGTCGCCAGTCCTCGGCGGTAGGAATGTGATCATTTGGTAGCGTCGCCAGGGCCCTGGCGATGTTGGCCAGCGGGATGCCCAAGCGCTGAGCCATCTTGATCACCGCCACGCGGCGCAGCATCGCCCGTGGGTAACGGCGCTGGTTGCCGGCGTTGCGGGAACTCTGGATCAGGCCTTTGGTTTCATAAAAGTGCAGAGCGGTTACCGCCACACCGCTGCGCGCGGCCAGTTGGCCGACACTGAGCAGCTTTTCGTGGGTGGTCGGCGTATGTCTGGGCATGCGAAAAAGCTCTTGACCTTGAGTTAACTGGAGGTTTTACCCTGCCGATCATCGCGCTGCAAGCGTCCGGAGCAAGGAGACTGCCCATGTTGGCCATGCCGCAACCGCTGTGGTTCACCCAGATGATCGAATATGAAGTGCCTGCCACCCGCCAGGAGGCACTTGCCCACGCATTGGTAATTCGCGCTGAGGAGCTGGCCTCGCGTTTTGAGGGACTGCAAGAAGTCAGCATCCAGGCCAGCGATGACGGTAGCCGCGTATTGCAGTGTCTACAGTGGCAATCACGACAGGCTTGGGTAGCGGCAACTGCGTCTTTTGTCGAAGAGCCCTTCCTCGAAATCGTGCGTCGACATCAGGCGCGCAGCGTCAACTTTGCCGCTTATCAGGCGTTACGAAGCCTGGCGCGGGGTGTCGACGGTGGCCTGCACTGCCAGGTCGGCGCGCCTCAGGCATACCAAGGGGCATAGTGGGGATAGCGGTCCAGGCGCGCGCCTATCACCATCTCGCTGATCCACGATGCGAGGATCGAACTGTAGGCTTTCTGGCTTTGCTCGCTCGATAGTGCGTGGTCGGCGCCGTCGACGATGCGGTGGGTAAGCGAGTGGGCGCTGACGAAAGCCGAACGGTAGCTCATCAGCGTGGTGTGCGGCACATAGTCGTCCTGTTCCGACTCGACCAGCAGCACATCGCCAGCGAACTCCGCGCAGGCAGCCAGGGCGCGATTGTCACCTGGGCCAAGCAGGCGCTGGCGGTAGGCTTTCAGGCGCTGACGGTCCAGGGTCTGTTTGGGCTTGTCCCATTCGTCGTCCCAGTACATCGCAGGTACGCGCAGAGCCAGCCACTTCACTGGGCGGTGCAGGGTCAGCAAGGTGGCTAGGTAGCCGCCATAGCTGCTGCCGATGATGGCGATGGCACTACTGTCCACCGCGGGGTGGCTGACCAGGCGGTCATAAGCAGCCAGCAAATCTTTGAGGTTCTGCTCGCGTGTAACCGTAAGGCGCTGGCTTTCGGTTTTTTCGTGGCCCCGCAGGTCAAAGGTCATGCATACGCAACCGAGCCCTGTGATATGCCGGGCCCGTGCAAGGTCGCGTTGCTGGCTACCGCCCCAGCCATGTACGAAAAGGATCCCGGGCATCTTGCTTCCGGGGCTGACCAAGGTACCGGCGATGCTGTCGTCGTCGACCTGCAATTCGACGGTTTCACTCTGAATGGCCATACTCGCGAATCCGCGCGTACTTGCAGAATTGTCCGAGTTCACTGTCGTTTCCTTGATAGAAGAGGGTGGCGTCAGTGGGAAGGTTGGGTGTGCCGAATATTTCATGGGTGGAGGCTCGCACCCGTTGCAGTGCCGGGTCATCGGCAAAGGCCTGCAGGGCCAGCAGCTCAGCGCTGCTGGCGCCACCCAAACGCCAGGATTGTTCAAGTACGCCACTGCGCAGGTGGCCCTCAGGGTTTTTGCCGCGGGCGATGTCGTAGTTGCGCCGGGAGGCGATGAAGCCTGGGAAGTGCTGCTCGGCTGCATGCTCATAGGTCAGGGCCTGGTTGATGGCAAGGCGCAGGTGGTCCTCCAGTGGCAGTTGCAACAAGGCCTGGTAGTCGCCGCGCACCACCAGCAGGTCGGAGCCTCCGTATACCTCGGTACCTTGGTGGTCCTGGGTCAACTGCTGGGTGCCGAGGTAGCTGCAGGTCAGGCCGGCGACACGCACTTGGCCAACGCTGAAGGTTTCCACTTCACTGAGGTCCTCCTCCAGCACCAACCCCCACAAGGCCAGGCCCTGATCATCAATGTTGGCCAACAATGGTTCCAGTTCATCCAGTTGAACGATCACCTGTTGCCCACGTCCCGCGCATGCCAGCACCGGCTTGAGCCGTACTGAGCCATCGCGCAGCAGTAACTGCGCGGCCCGCCGGGCATCGGCTTTGCTGAATACGGTGTAACCGCACAGCAGGGCATCGCTGGCCTGGCGGGCGAAGTCGTCAGTCCAGCCTGGGGGGAAGGTGGCATTGGCAGGCAGCGGGTGGGAGATCGCTTTGGTTGCCATATAAGGATGACTGACCAAGCCCCCGAACAGGTCATGTTCCGTTCGGATACCGAGGTGGGCATAACGTTGCGGGTCGATGAGGGTTTCAGTGGGTAGGTAGTAATAGTGGTCGGCGGCTTTGGGTGGCAGATCAGGGGTTGCTCGCGCGCACCCTAGAAGCTCGGCCAGGCCATCAGCCAGCTTCAGGTGCACTGCGTGTTCGTGCTCAGGGGTGTGATCGCGAGCATCGAGGAGGACGACCCCCGCTTTTGATTCGCAGGTGCTGGGCATGGGCATCAGCCTGTCTGCAATGAATGTACTGATTGTGAAGCCCATGGTTTGGGGAAGTTCAGGTGGAAGCGATCGATGGTTCGTAGTGGCAGGAACCGCTGTTCCTTTGCACGCGCAACGATGGCTTGCAGGCCGCGAGTCAGTCGTCGCGATTGCAGGGTGAGGTTGGCTGTTCCATTATCGTGCATCTGGATCAACCAAGATGTTACCGCAGGAGTGCGAATGAACGTTCATACCACCCGTGAGCAGAGGGTTCCCGAGCGCCTGATGCGTGTGCGCGAGGTAATGGCCAGGGAGGGGGTCGATGCCCTGCTGGTGCCCTCAGCCGACCCTCATCTTTCTGAGTACCTGCCGGGCTACTGGCAGGGGCGGCGGTGGCTGTCGGGCTTCGATGGCTCGGTGGGTACGTTGGTGGTCACTGCAAATTTTGCAGGGGTGTGGGCCGATAGCCGTTACTGGGAGCAAGCTATCAAGGAGTTGGCGGGTAGCGGCATCGAACTCATGAAGCTGCAGCCGGGTAAGCCGGGTGCGCTGGAATGGCTGGGCGACAATGTCCCGGCCAAAGGAACAGTGGCCGTGGATGGGGCGGTCATGGCGCTGGCGTCTGCGCGCCAGCTCGAGGAGCGCCTCAGGGGGCGCGGCATTCGCTTGGTAACCAGCCAGGATTTGCTTGCCGAGATTTGGGAAGAGCGCCCTGCGCTGCCGAGTAACCCTGTGTATCAGCACCTGCCGCCTCACGCCACAGTCAGTCGGTCGGAAAAGCTTGCCCAGTTGCGCCGCACCATGGAAGAGAAGGGCGCAGACTGGCACTTCATCGCGACCCTGGATGACATCGCCTGGCTGTTCAATTTGCGCGGTAGTGATGTCTCCTACAACCCGGTATTCGTTTCCTTTGCGTTGATCAGCCAGCAGCGCGCCGCTTTATTCGTTGGCGCTGGAAAGCTTGACGCGCATTTGCGCCATGTACTGGAAGCCGATGGTATCGAGGTGCGTGATTATTCGGAGATCGGCGAAGCGCTGTCACAGGTACCTGCCGGCGGCCGGCTTTTGGTCGATCCTGCGCGCGTGACCTGTGGCCTGCTCAAGAACCTAGGCCCCCAGGTTTCGCTGATTGAAGGGCCGAACCCGACCACGTTGAGCAAATCACGCAAGGGTGAAGATGAGCTGGTCCATATACGCCACACCATGGAGCAGGATGGCGCAGCTCTGTGTGAGTTCTTCGCCTGGTTTGAGGCGAGTCAAGGTAAGGAATCCATCACCGAACTGACCATCGATGAACAACTGAGTGCTGCGCGTGCACGGCGCCCCGGCTTCGTCTCGCTGAGTTTCTCGACCATTGCAGCTTTCAATGCCAATGGTGCAATGCCCCATTACCGTGCCACCGAGCAATCTCACGCGGTCATTGAAGGCAATGGCTTGCTGCTTATCGACTCGGGAGGGCAGTATCTGGGCGGAACCACCGACATCACGCGGATGGTTCCGGTGGGCACTCCGACGTTTGAGCAGAAGCAGGATTGCACTCGGGTGCTCAAGGGTATGATCGCTCTGTCACGCGCCACATTCCCGCGCGGTATTCTTTCGCCCTTGCTCGATGCCATCGCGAGGGCGCCGATTTGGGCGGATCAGGTCGACTATGGCCATGGTACCGGGCACGGTGTCGGCTATTTCATGAATGTGCATGAAGGGCCGCAGGTCATTGCCTATCAGGCTGCTACCGCGCCGCAGACCGCTATGCAGGAAGGGATGATCAGCTCCATCGAGCCAGGGACCTATCGCCCTGGCGCTTGGGGGGTGCGCATCGAGAACCTGGTGGTCAACCGTGCATCGGGCAAAAGTGAGTTCGGTGATTTCCTCGATTTCGAGACCCTGACGTTATGCCCTATCGATGCACGCTGCCTGCTCACCGAGTGCCTCACCAAGGATGAACTGGCGTGGCTCAACGGCTACCACGCGACGGTTCGCGAGCGCCTTGCTCCCCTGCTGTCAGGCGACGCATCGGCTTGGCTTGAAGCTCGCACAGCAGCATTGTGAGCAGCCGCGGTGGGCAGTAGATAAAAGAAGGGCAGCTCACGAGCTGCCCTTTCTGTTTACTTGCAGATGACGATCATGCTGCGGCTGGTATACCCGGCTGGGTTGATGCCGAAGAGGTAATCACCCGGCTCTTCGTCGGTGTCTCCAGAACGGGCGATGACCTTGTAACCGCGTGTGCTGCAGGCCGTGGCGGCCTTGCTGTAGCACTTGTCCCAGGATGAGGAGAGGCCGGAGCAGTTGATGTGCAGGCCCTTCTTCCCTTTTTTGACCTCAGTCTTGGCCGTTGCGGCACATCCGGCAATGGCCAAGACGGCCAGGATGAGCAAAATACGTTTCATTCCTGTCCTTAAATGCAGGGTTGATCAGTTGTCTGACCCTGTCGTTATCGCTTCGGTTCTTCCTGAATAGCCTTTGACATCCGTGTGCATGCAAGTAGATAGCGTAAAGATTATGGTTTTGTGACAGCTTAATCAGCAGGACTGCGCGCTACAATGGCCAATTCCGGGTCAAATGAAAATATTTCTCAAATCAGTCGGCTGCAACAGGGGGCTTCGCGTCGCGGCGCATGGACAGCGTGGCACCCACTGATGCGGCAATGATGGCGAGAATGGCCAGCCACTGGGTTACGCTCAGCAACTCGCCCAGGAACAATAAACCGGAAAGGGCACCAATGGCCGGTTCTATGCTCATCAGAGTGCCGAATGTGCGGGCTGGCATGCGGGTCAGGGCGACCATTTCCAGGCTATAGGGCAGGGCGGTCGAGAGTATTGCGACCCCTAGGGCCAGTGGTATGAGCGCAGGTGTCAACAGTGCGGTGCCGGCATGAACGATACCGATCGGCGCAACAAATATCGCCGCGACCACTACACCCAGTGCTGCGCTCTGAATCCCGTGTTCTGCTCCGGCGCGTTGGCCAAAGAGGATATAAAGGGCCCAGCACACGCCGGCACCCAGTGCATAGGCGGCGCCCGTGAGGTCGAGGGGCTGGCCGCCATGGCCGACCGGGATCAGCAGCAGCAGGCCGCTGACTGCCAGTGCAATCCACAGGAAGTCAATGGCGCGCCGCGACGCGAAAAGCGCTACGGCCAATGGGCCGGTGAACTCGAGGGCTACGGCGATGCCCAGTGGTGTTGTCTGCAGTGCCATATAAAAGAGGAAATTCATCCCGCCCAGGGCCATGCCGTAGATGATCACATTGCGCAGCGTCTTGGTGGTCATCCGTACGCGCCAGGGGCGCAGAATTAGAAGCATGATGATGCTGGCGAAGATCAGGCGCAGGGTTGTGGTGCCTTGTGCGCCGATGATCGGGAACATGCTTTTGGCCAGGGAGGCACCGGACTGTATCGATGCCATGGCGATAAGCAGCAGGCCTATAGGAAACAGCATGGTGGCCAAGCTGCGGGGCTGGGTGTTCATTTGTGCGCGGCAATCCTTTTAATGATGGGTGTGGGTGTGCAATATAGTGCGCAATTGCAAGGGTGAGGTGCAAGGTGCCCGCCAAAACACCTACTTGCATGTATGTTCAGTGATTTGAAATAAAGCCTTGACGCCCTCTTGAATCCCCTTATAATGCGCACCACTTCCAGCGTAGTCGGAACGAGAAACTCCTTGAAATTCAAAGAGTTGCTTAATCCAGGT
>NZ_MOMO01000216.1:0-54814 GCF_009933855.1 Pseudomonas sp. SG-MS2
GGTAATCAACTGATCTGCAAGGCATTGATCCGCTTGAGGCGATGGCACGGTCATGCCTTCGCCTGCCGCTGTCAGCGCCATGGGCCGGCCCTGGCCCCTGCATCAGGTTTCAAACTGGTGCAGCCTGGTTTTTCAGTGGCGCGCCTTGCGCCTCCCGGCCAGGTTTCAAGCAGCTGATTTTGCATGGAAAATCTTGACCAATTTGGCTTCTTGTCAAGTGCGTCAAAATGGTGAAAGGCCTCACCATTTTGGTGATTATTGAAATTAATCGTTAAAAAACAATTAGTTATAGAAACTATAAGCTCATAAATTATTTTCTTGAACAATCCACAATGAGCATCTAGATTCCATTCTTGTCAGGCCTGACAGGATTGAAATTCATCCTCCAGCCACTGGCGCATAACAATTGAAGAACCGGCACAGACCGGTCAGCCTGCGAGGAAGACGGCATGTCCCTGTTGATCCGTGGCGCCACCGTGGTCACCCACGAAGAGAGCTACCCCGCTGATGTCCTGTGTGTCGATGGCCAGATCCGCGCCATTGGCAAAGACCTGCAAGCCCCTACCGACTGCGAGATCCTTGACGGTAGCGGCCAGTACCTGATGCCCGGCGGCATCGACCCGCACACCCACATGCAGTTGCCCTTCATGGGTACAGTGGCCAGCGAGGACTTCTTCAGCGGCACAGCCGCCGGGCTGGCCGGCGGCACCACTTCGATCATCGACTTCGTCATCCCCAACCCGCAGCAATCGCTGCTGGAGGCCTTTCACACCTGGCGCGGCTGGGCGCAAAAGAGCGCGTCCGATTACGGCTTTCACGTTGCCATCACCTGGTGGAGCGAGCAGGTCGCCGAAGAAATGGGCGAGCTGGTCACCCAACATGGCGTGAACAGCTTCAAGCACTTCATGGCCTACAAGAATGCGATCATGGCGGCCGACGACACCCTGGTCGCCAGCTTCGAGCGTTGCCTGCAACTGGGCGCGGTCCCCACCGTGCACGCCGAGAACGGCGAGCTGGTCTACCACCTGCAGCAAAAACTGCTCGCCCAAGGCCTGACCGGCCCCGAGGCGCACCCGTTGTCGCGCCCTTCGCAAGTCGAAGGCGAGGCTGCCAGCCGCGCCATCCGCATCGCCGAAACCATTGGTACGCCGTTGTACGTGGTACACATCTCCAGCCGTGAAGCGCTGGACGAAATCACCTATGCCCGGGCCAAGGGCCAGCCGGTCTACGGTGAAGTGCTGCCCGGGCACCTGCTGATCGACGACAGCGTCTACCGCGACCCGGACTGGGCCACCGCCGCAGGCTATGTCATGAGCCCACCGTTCCGCCCGCGGGAGCATCAAGAAGCCCTGTGGCGCGGCCTGCAGTCGGGCAACCTGCACACCACCGCCACCGACCACTGCTGCTTCTGCGCCGAGCAGAAAGCCATGGGCCGCAACGACTTCAGCCGCATCCCCAACGGCACTGCCGGCATCGAAGACCGCATGGCGGTGTTGTGGGACGCTGGCGTCAACAGCGGGCGGCTGTCGATGCATGAATTCGTCGCGCTGACCTCCACCAACACCGCGAAGATCTTCAACCTGTTCCCGCGCAAGGGCGCCATCCGCGTCGGCGCCGATGCCGACCTGGTGCTGTGGGACCCACAGGGCACGCGCACCATCAGCGCGCAAACCCACCACCAGCGTGTTGACTTCAACATCTTCGAAGGCCGCACCGTGCGCGGTATTCCCAGCCACACCATCAGCCAGGGCCGCGTGGTCTGGGCCGATGGCGACCTGCGTGCCGAGCCTGGCGCGGGGCGTTACGTGGAGCGCCCGGCGTATCCCTCGGTGTACGAGGTCCTGGGCCGCCGCGCCGAGCAGCAGCGCCCGATACCCGTCCAGCGCTGAAGCTGTTGGGGCTGCTGCGCAGCCCATCGCCGGCAAGCCAGCTCCTACAGGGGCGGCATCACTCCCAGGGACATCACTGTACCTGTAGGAGCCGGCTTGCCGGCGATTGGGGCGCATGGCGCCCCCCCCCGCCCAAGCTCTAAAAAAAAGAGAGGCTACAACCGTGATCGATGCCCTGAACCACTTGCCGCGCCCCCGGGCCGGCGCCGACCAGCTGGCCGAGCAATTCAGTGACCTCGCGCCACCCCTCACCGCCCGCCAGGCCGCAGTGGAAAGCGCCCGCTGCCTGTATTGCTACGACGCGCCCTGCGTGAACGCATGCCCGAGCGAAATTGACATCCCCTCGTTCATTCACCGTATCAGCGACGAGAACCTGCAAGGTGCCGCCGAGCGCATCCTTTCGGCCAACATCCTGGGCGGCAGCTGCGCCCGCGTGTGCCCCACCGAGATCCTTTGCCAGCAGGCCTGCGTGCGCAACAACGTCCAGGAATGCGCACCGGTACTGATTGGCCAGCTACAGCGCTATGCCCTGGACAATGCCGGTTTCACCGAGCACCCGTTCAAACGCTCGCCAGCCACCGGCAAACGCATCGCCGTGGTCGGCGCAGGCCCCGCCGGGTTGTCCTGCGCACATCGCCTGGCCATGCATGGCCATGAGGTGGTGGTGTTCGAGGCCTGCGACAAGGCCGGCGGCCTGAACGAGTACGGCATCGCCCGCTACAAGCTGGTGGACGACTATGCCCAGCGCGAAGTGGAATTCCTGCTCGGGATCGGCGGTATCGAAATGCGCCACGGCCACCGCCTGGGCGACAACCTTAGCCTGGCAGAGCTGCGTGATCAGTACGACGCGGTATTCCTCGGCCTTGGCCTGAACGCCATACGCCAGCTCGGCCTGCCTGGCGAAGAGGCGCCCGGCATGCTCGCCGCCACCGACTACATCCGTGAGCTACGCCAGGCGGATGATCTTTCGCAACTGCCGTTGGCAGAGCGTTGCCTGGTGATCGGCGCAGGCAACACCGCCATCGACATGGCCGTACAGATGAGCCGCCTGGGTGCCCACGATGTCAACCTGGTATACCGCCGCGGCTACGCCGACATGGGCGCCACCGGCCACGAGCAGGACATCGCCAAGGCCAACCAGGTGCGTCTGCACACCTGGGCGCGCCCCGACGCCGTGCTGCTGGACGACGACAACCGCGTGCGGGGCATGCGCTTCGCCCGCACCGAACTGGCCGATGGCCGCCTGCGCGACACCGGTGAGACCTTCGAGCTGGCCGCCGATGCCATCTTCAAAGCCATCGGCCAACGCTTCGACGAACAAAGCCTTAACGACCCGCTGGCTGCGCAACTGGCCCGCGACGGCGAGCGCATTCGCGTCGACGAGGGCATGCGCACCAGCCTGCCGGGCGTCTACGCCGGTGGCGACTGTACCGCCCTGGGCCAGGACCTCACCGTCCAGGCCGTGCAACATGGCAAGCTGGCCGCCGAAGCTATCCATGCCCAACTCATGCTCAATGTGGAGGCTGCATAAATGGCCGACTTGTCTATCGTGTTCGCCGGCATCAAGGCGCCCAACCCCTTCTGGCTGGCCTCCGCACCGCCAACCGACAAAGCCTACAACGTGGTCCGCGCCTTCGAAGCCGGCTGGGGCGGCGTGGTCTGGAAGACCCTGGGCGAGGACCCGGCAGCGGTCAACGTGTCGTCGCGCTACTCGGCGCATTACGGCGCCAACCGGCTGGTGCAGGGCATCAACAACATCGAGCTGATCACCGACCGCTCGCTGGAAATCAACCTGCGCGAAATCACCCAGGTGAAGAAGGACTGGCCAGACCGTGCGCTGATCGTCTCGCTGATGGTGCCGTGCATCGAAGAATCATGGAAATTCATCCTGCCGCTGGTGGAAGCCACCGGTGCCGACGGTATCGAACTGAACTTCGGCTGCCCGCATGGCATGCCCGAGCGCGGCATGGGCGCGGCGGTCGGCCAGGTGCCGGAGTATGTGGAAATGGTCACCCGCTGGTGCAAGACGCACTGCGCGTTGCCGGTGATCGTCAAGCTCACGCCCAACATCACCGACATCCGCCAGTCGGCGCGTGCGGCTCATCGCGGTGGCGCCGATGCCGTGTCGCTGATCAACACCATCAACTCCATCACCAGCGTCGACCTGGACCGCATGGTCGCCCACCCGATCGTCGGCGATCAGAGCACCCACGGTGGCTACTGCGGCTCGGCGGTCAAACCCATCGCCCTGAACATGGTCGCCGAGATTGCCCGCGACCCGCAAACGCGCGGGCTACCGATCTGTGGCATCGGGGGTATCGGCAACTGGCGTGATGCGGCCGAGTTCATTGCCTTGGGCAGTGGCGCGGTGCAGGTGTGCACTGCGGCGATGCTGCACGGTTTTCGTATCGTCGAAGACATGCAGGACGGTTTGGCGCGCTGGATGGACCAGCACGGGCACCAGAACCTCGAAGCATTCCGCGGCCAGGCCGTGGCGCACACCACCGACTGGAAGTACCTGGACATCAACTACAAATCGGTGGCGCACATCGACCAGGATGCCTGCATCGGTTGCGGGCGCTGCCATATCGCCTGTGAGGACACCTCGCACCAGGCCATTGCCAGTACGCTGAAGGCTGACGGGACCCACGCCTACAGCGTGATCGAAGACGAATGTGTGGGCTGCAACCTGTGCCAGATCACCTGCCCGGTGGAAGATTGCATCGAGATGGTGGCGCAGGATACCGGCAAGCCATACCTGAACTGGACGCAGGACCCGCGCAACCCCTACCGCGAAGCGAGCTGACGCCTGGGAATCGCCGGGGCCGCTTTGCGGCCCTTTCGCGACACAAGGCCGCTCCTGCACGACCCGCGATGCACTTATCAAGGCTCCAGGCCGATACCGCGCAGGATCACACTCGTCACCGTCTGTACCGCACTCTCGAACGCCAGGTCCGACAGCGGTTCTCCGCCATTGAGCACAGCCACCTGGTAGCCGAAGTCGGCATAGTGCTGGGTCGAAGCCCAGATCATGTACAGCAGCGCCGAAGGCTCCACCGGCAGGATGCGCCCCTCCTCCACCCAGCGGCGAATCTTGTCTACCTTCAGCTTCGCCCAGGGCACCAGGCTGTCATCCAGGCTCACCCCAAGCAGCGGCGCGCCATGCAGCATCTCTTCGGCCCAGATCTTCGAGCCCAGCGGCCGTGAGCGCGAATGGCCCATCTTGGCGCGAATGTAGCTGGTCAGCACCACCCGGGGGTCGTCGAAGTTCTCGAAGCACAGTGCGTCCTGCTTCCACACATCCAGCAGGTCCTGCAGCACTGCGCGGAACAGCTCATCCTTGGTGCTGAAGTAGTAATGCAGGTTGGAGCGCGGCAGCTCGGCCTGTTCGGCGATATCACCCATGGACGTTGCGCCGTAGCCCTTCTCGGCGAACACCTTTTCTGCGGCCACGAGGATCTTCTCGATATTGCGACGGCGAATTTCGATCTTGTGGTTGGCCATCAGAATTGCGATGCCCTGGCTGCCAGCTCATGGCGACGAACGCTCATGCGTATTCCTTGTCGATTGCTCTTGGCACTAGTCTACTCCGGTCATTTCGCTGAATACGAGTAGCCATGCCCTTCAACCACACTGGGCCCGATCCCTTGCCGGGCACTGCGCCCGGTGCAGGTTCAGCGCCGTGTTGATGATGCCGATGTGGCTGAACGCCTGGGGGAAGTTGCCCAGCATGCGCTTGCCCGCCGGGTCATACTGCTCGGCCAGCAAACCCACGTCATTGCACAGCCCGGTCAGCTTCTCGTACAGCGCCTGCGCCTCGCCCTGGCGCCCCAACAGCACATACACATCGGCCAACCAGAACGAACAGACCAGGAACGTCCCTTCACCCGGCGTCAGGCCGTCACTGCAGCGGTCACTGTCATAGCGCATCAGCAAACCGTTTTTCAGCAGGCGCTGCTCGATCTGTTCGAGCGTGCGCAGAAACCGCTCATCCTGGGCCGGCAGGAACCCGGTGAGGGCGATCTGCAGCAGGCTGGCGTCCATTTCGCTCGAGCCATAGGCCTGGACGAAATGCAGGCCTTTGGCATCGAGCCCCTGCTCACACACCTCGCGGCGGATTTCATCTGCCACCTGCCGGTAATACTGCCCGCGCTCACTGCCCTCCTCGGTGGTCTCAGCCAACCCCGCCGCGCGGTCGAACGCGACCCAGGCCATGACCTTGGAATGCACGAAGTACTGCCTGCCACCACGCACCTCCCAGATGCCTTCGTCCGGCTCACGCCAGATGCGTTCCAGGTAGGGCATGATCAGGCGGGAAATCGCCGCACTGCGTGGGTGCCTGGGCAACCCGCCCTTTATCGCCTGGGCCATGGCGTCGGCGACCTCGCCGTAGATGTCCAGCTGCCGCTGTTGAGCGGCAGCGTTGCCCACCCGCACCGGCTGCGAGTGCTCATACCCGGCCAGCCACGGCAGGGTGTATTCCTGCAGGTCTCGCTCCCCTGCCAGGCCGTACATGATCTGCATCTGCTCCGGGTTGCCGGCCACCGAACGCAGCAGCCACTCACGCCAGGCCTGTGCTTCGTCGAAGTACCCCAGGTTCATGAACGCCAGCAGGGTCATGGTGGCATCGCGCAGCCAGCAGAAGCGATAGTCCCAGTTGCGCTCATGGCCGATGCTTTCGGGCAGCGAGGTGGTGACGGCCGCAACGATGCCACCGGTAGGGGCATACGTCATGGCCTTGAGGGTGAGCAATGAACGGCGCACGCTCGCGCTGTAGGGGCCGACGTCCGGGCAGCGGGCGGCAAAGGCCTGCCACTGGCTGACGGTATGCGCCAGGGCATGTTCGATATCGCAGTCGGGTTGTACCGGCAGGTGCGAGGGTTGATGGCGCAGGCTGAACACCTGACGCTCACCGGCGCACACCCGAAAGCGCGCGACAGTGTGATGGTCGCGGGCGTGCGAGGCCACCGTGCTGCACAGGATCAGCCGGTCGGGGCCGGCGACGGCGCTCAGGGTCAGGGGGTCGAGCTTTTCCACCCAGGGTACGCTGCGGCCGTAGTCGAAGCGCATCACCAGGTCCATTTCAAAGTTGGTTTCGCCGGCAATGCCATCGACGATGCGCACGACCGAATTGACGTCGTCCAGCGGCATGAAGTCCAGCACACGGGCGCGGCCGCTGGCAGTCACCCAGGTGGTTTCCAGCACCAGGGTATCTTGCTGGTAGCGCCGGCTGACATGCTCGATGGAGTCGCTGGGGGCCAGGCGCCAGCGACCGTTTTCTTCATTGCCCAGCAGCGCCGCGAACACGGCGGGGGCATCGAAGCGTGGCAGGCACAGCCAGTCGATGGAACCGTCACGGCTGACCAGGGCGGCGCTGCGGCAGTTGCCGAGCAGCGCATAGTCTTCGATGTGGGCAGGCATTGGATCTCCTTAATGCAACTGTCTGGCCCACACAGTGGGCCGTGCGATCATCCCAACCGGTGCCACTCGCGCTTGTCACGGGCCAGCAACTCATTGCCGGCCGCTGGCCCATCCTCGCCCGCCGGGTACTCATGCACCTCGCCGTCCTGCGCCCAGGCATCCAGAAACGGCTGCACCGCACGCCAGCCGTTCTCGATGTTGTCGGCACGCTGGAACAAGGTCTGGTCGCCGGTCAGGCAGTCGTAGATCAAGGTCTCGTACCCCGTGGCCGGGGTCATCTTGAAGAAGTCCTTGTAGGCGAACCCCAGCTCGACGTTTTCCATCACCAGTTCCGGGCCCGGGCGCTTGGCTTGCAGGTCGAACCACATGCCTTCGTTGGGCTGGATCTGGATCTTCAGGTAGTTGGGCTTGGGCCGCTCCAGCTCCGATTCGCGAAACTGCGCGTAGGGCGCAGGCTTGAAGCAGATGGCAATTTCGGTGTCGCGCACGCTCATGCGTTTGCCGGTACGCAGGTAGAACGGCACGCCGGCCCAGCGCCAGTTGTCGATCATCACCTTCAGGGCCACGTAGGTTTCGGTCTGGCTGTCGGCCGCCACCCTGTCCTCCTGGCGATACCCGGCCAGGCGCTTGCGGCCCTGCTTGCCCGCGGTGTACTGGCCGCGCACGGAGTTCTTCAGGGCCATCTTCGTCGACCAGGGACGAATAGCGCCGATCACCTTGGCTTTTTCGCCGCGCACGGCATCTGCGCCAAAGGCTGCAGGCGGCTCCATGGCAACCATCGCCAGCAACTGGAACAGGTGGTTGGGCACCATGTCGCGCAGGGCACCGGTGTGGTCATAGAACCCACCGCGAGTCTCGACGCCCACCGTTTCGGCGGCCGTGATCTGCACATGGTCGATGTAGTGGTTGTTCCAGAACGACTCGAACAAGCCATTGGAAAAACGGCTGACCAGGATGTTCTGCACCGTCTCCTTGCCCAGATAATGGTCGATGCGGTAGATCTGCCGCTCGCTCATCACTTTGAGCAGGCAGGCATTGAGCGCCTCGGCACTGGCCAGGTCGGTGCCGAAGGGTTTTTCCACCACGACCCGGCGGTAGCCACCACCAGACTCGTCGAGCAAGCCGGCATCCCCCAGGCGTTGGGCAACCTCGGGGAAAAAGCGTGGCGAGGTGGCCAAGTAGAAAATGGCGTTGCCATGGCTGGTCTTGTCGATGCGCTTGGCCAGCGCGGTATAGGTGGCCGGGTCCAGGAAGTCGCCGGTCTGGTAGTCCAGGCGCTTGGCCAGGCGCGCCCAAAGTTTTTCGTCCAGGCACTTGGCCGCGCCCTCGCCGCCCTTGTCGCGTTCACGCATGAACGCGTGCAGGCGTTCGGCGAATTCATCGGCAGTGGCGGCATTATGGTCCACACCAACGATGCGCAGGTTGCGGTCGAGCAGGCCGTCCCGGCCCAGGTTGTACAGCGCCGGCATCAGCAGGCGCTTGACCAGGTCACCGTTGGCACCGAACAGGAACAAGGTACAAGGGCCGGCTGCAGGAGTGGTCTGTCGGGTCATTGGCCTTTCTTCTCGACGTGGCCACCGAAGCCCAGGCGCATGGCCGAGAGGACCTTGTCGCCGTAGGTGCCCTGCTGCTGGCGTGAGCGGAACCGGGCGAACAACGCACTGGACAGGACAGGTACCGGCACGGCCTGCTCGACTGCTGCGTCGATCGTCCAGCGGCCTTCGCCACTGTCCGATACCGAGCCGCTGAACTGCGCCAGGTGCGGGTCGGCCACCAGGGCATCGGCGGTGAGGTCGAGCAGCCAGGAGGTGACCACGCTGCCACGGCGCCATACCTCGGCGATTTCGGCGACGTTCAGGTCGAAGCGCTGTTCTTGCGGTAGCTCATCGCCGCCTTTGCTGCGCAGCAGGTCAAAGCCTTCCGCGTAGGCCTGCATCAACCCGTATTCGATGCCGTTGTGCACCATCTTCACGTAGTGCCCGGCGCCGGGCGGGCCTGCATGGATGTAGCCATGTTCGGCGCGGTCGTGCTCACCTTCGCGCCCCTGGGTGCGCGGAATGTCGCCAACGCCCGGGGCCAGCGCCTTGAACAAAGGCTCCAGGCGCTCGAACACGTCTTTCTCACCGCCGATCATCATGCAGTAGCCACGGTCCAGGCCCCACACCCCGCCAGAGGTACCGACGTCCAGGTAATGCAGCCCGCGCTTGGCCAGCTCGGCGGCGCGGCGCATGTCGTCCTTGTAGAAGGTGTTGCCACCGTCGATGATCGCATCGCCCGGTTCCAGCAGTTCGGCCAGCTGCGCGATGGTCTGCTCGGTAGGTTCGCCCGCCGGCAGCATTACCCATACCGCCCGCGGCGCCTTGAGCTTCTGCACCAGCGCGCCAAGGTCGTGAGCCCCTTGGGCGCCCTCGCCTTCCAGCCCGACGACTGCATCACGGTTACGGTCGTGCACGACCGTGCGGTGCCCGGCGCGCATCAGCCGCCTTGCAATATTGCCGCCCATGCGGCCCAGCCCGACGATTCCCAGTTGCATGAGCCGATGCTCCCCTTGAAAAATGAATGACAACACAGTCCAGCGTTTCAGATTAGTCCAGCACACCGCCCGAGGGTTCAGCGACGAACGGCGAGACAACGTTAAACAAAAAAGTTCCAATGAGCAGTGAAAGAATTCAGAATGCCCGCCGCGTGAAGCGACTACGCTTTGATTGTCACCAGCCAAAACCGCGAGGTGTTTACATGGGTACCTTGATGCCTGCCACTCCAACCCAGACCCTCTATGTCTCCGTGCGCCGTGATGAGCTGCGTAAATTGAAGGACGAACGCGACCAACTGCGCCAGCAAGTCGCTCAGTTGCACATGCAGCTGGAGCGGGCGCGCTCCGGCGATGAACCTGTAAGCCTCTGATTCATTCTCCCCCCTGGTGGGAGCGTTAACGCTCCCACACTGCTGGCCCCACAGAAAAAAGTTTGAATTGGGAACGATTCGCGTTTATCGTGCGCGCTTTCTCCATTCACCTGGCCCGGGGCGTTGCATGGCAGTGCATGAAACGGATGCGATCATTCCGCTTGAGGTCCTGTACGACACCCAGCGCGGCTGGCTGCACAGCTGGCTGAAGCGCTCGCTGGGCTGCTCGCAACAGGCCGCAGACCTGGCCCAGGACACGTTCGTACGCCTGTTGGTGCGCAACCAGCCAATCAGTACCCAGGCGCCCCGCGCTCTGCTGGTACGCATCGCCCGTGGCCTTGTGGTCGACCATTGGCGGCGCGACGCACTGCAGCGCGCCTACCTGCAAACCTTGGCGCAGTTGCCCGAGGCCAGCTACCCCTCCCCGCACGTGCGCCACGAGGCCATGCAGTGCCTTGAGCGCATCGCGCAATTGCTCGATGGCCTCAAACCCACCGTGCGCGACGCCTTCCTGCTGTACCAGCTGGGCGGCCTGACCCATGCGCAAATAGCCGAACGGCTGGGGGTTTCCAGCCGCACGGTAGAGCGCCACGTAGCCAACGCGCTGCTGCACTGCTACCGGCTGTGCTTCGAGTGACCGCCGCGCCAGAGCGGCTGCCTGAAGCCATCGTGCGTACGGCCATCGAGTGGCAGATGCGCTTGCGGGCCAGCCCGGGCAATGTCGAGGTGTTCAGCCAGTTCAATGCCTGGCGGCTGCGTGATACACGGCATGACCTGGCCTGGCAGCGCATGCAGCAGGTCAGCGGGCACTTCCACAACGGGCACCTGCCCGATGCCACTTGCACGGCTGCCGTGCTGCGCCAGGCCGACGTCGACCTGAGCCGCCGCCGCACCCTCAAGCTGCTGGGCCTGGGCCTGACAGCGGGCGGCGCCACGCTGCTGATCGGCACTGCGCCCCCCGCGTGGCGCAGTGACTTGACCACCGGAGTCGGCGAACAGCGGCAGTTGCGCCTGAACGGCGACCTCGAGTTGCAATTGAACACTGACAGCGCCGTTGACCTGCATGGTAGGGAAATCCGCCTGCGCAGTGGCGAAATGCTGGTCGATGGCGCCGACTGGCGCGTGCGCTGCCAGCAGGGCGTTTGCCAAGGCCACCAGGCGCGCGCCATGCTGCGCGAGCGCGATGGTTACAGCGAGTTGCACGTCGAACGCGGTGAAGTGCTGGTGACTGCCGCTGCGGGCTCGCAGCGGGTGCAGGCTGGCAGCGGCCTTGCGCTCTACCCCACGCGACTGGCGCCTCTGGGCGGCGGCGCCCTGGATCCGTTCGCCTGGAGCCGCGGCCTGCTGATCGTCAACGACATACCCCTGGCCGACTTCCTCGCCGAGGCCGCTCGCTACCGCCGTGGCTGGCTGCGCTGCGACCCGGCAGTGGCCGACCTGCGCCTGTCGGGCGTGTTCCACCTCGACCAGCCGGGGGCACTGCTGGACAACATCGCCCACCTGCTGCCTGTGCGTATCGACCAACGCACACGCTGGTGGGTGCGTATTTCATCCCAGGCATGAAAAAACTGTCGGACTTCACGCGCTCATCCGGTTAGGGATGATCACCCCCTCGAATGGATCGCTTCATGCTGCCTGCCCGACCGCCCCGCTGCTCCCGAACCTTGTCACGTGCCGTGTACCTTGCGTTGGCCCTGCACGCCGGCGCTGCGCTGGCCGCCACAGCGACCGCGCCGAGCATCCCGGCAGGCCCCTTGGGGCAGGCGCTGAGCACCTTCGCTGAACGTGCCGGGATCACCCTGTCCTTCTCGCCGGAGGCCGTGCGCGGCCTGAACAGCCCAGGGCTGGCCGGTGGCGGCCCGTTGGAAGACGGGCTGAACCAACTGCTCAGTGGCAGTGGCCTGCAACTGCACAAGTCCAGCGCCGGCTATGTCGTGCTGCCCGGCCAGGGCGATGCCAGCCTGCAGCTGGAGCCGATCAGCATCGACGCAACCGCCTCGCAAAGCGCCTTCGCGCCCGTCGAGGGCTACTTCGCCAGCAACGCCAGCAGCGCCACCAAGACCGACCGGCCCATCCTGGAAACCGCGCAGAGCATCAGCGTGGTCACCGCCGAGCAGATCGCCGACCGCAAGGTCGACCGCGTCGAGGATGCCGTGGCCTACACTGCCGGTGTACGGGTAGGCGCATCAGGCCTGGACCCACGTTTCGACATGATCAGCATCCGTGGCTTCGAAACCACCATGGGCGCGGATTTTCTCGATGGCCTGCGCCAACCCGGCAGCGGCTGGTTGTCGCTGTACCAGACCGAAGCCTACAACCTGGAGCGCATCGAAGTGCTCAAAGGCCCGTCGTCGGTGATGTACGGGCAGATCAGCCCCGGCGGCATGGTCAACCGGGTCAGCAAACGCCCTGGCCTGCAGGCAAAAAATGAAGTGCAGATCCAGTCGGGCGACTACAACCACCAACAAGGGCAATTCGACCTGGGTGGCAAGCTGAACGAGTCCGGCGACCTGCTATACCGCGTTGTGGGTGTGTACCGCGATGCCGAAAACTATATCGAGCAGTTGAACAACGACGTGCGCCTGATCGCACCCTCGCTGACCTGGCAGATCGACCCAGACACCAGCCTGACACTGCTGGCGCAATACCAGGAACGCGAGACAGCCGCCTCACCGATGCTCTACCAGCAGGGCGATCACCTGACCGATTTCTGGCAGGGTGACGAGTACTTCGACAAGCTGCAACAGCGCCAATGGACCTTCGGCTACGAATTCGAGCATACCTTCAACGACACCTTCAGCTTCCAGCAGAACCTGCGTTACGGCCAGGTCGATACCACCAACCAGTACCTGCAACCCTATCAGGAGCGCGAGGGTCACATCCTCGATCGCGATGCCATCGGTGTGTACGAAGACATGTCGAGTGTCTCGGCCGACACGCGCCTGGTCAGCCGCTTTGCAACAGGTACCCTGCACCACACCTTGCTGACCGGCGTGGACTACGGCTGGATCGACACCTCATTGTCGTATGCCAGCGGCCCGGCGCCGTCGATCGACCGCTTCGCGCCCGACTACCACCAACCGGTGGCCAAACCGGGTACGCCGCTGGCGGACGAAGATGGCCTGGAGCAACGCACCGGCCTGTACCTGCAGGACCAGATCGACCTCGACCGCTGGCGGCTTTCGGCCGGCTTGCGCCGCGACTTCGTGCACGTGCGGCGCAGCGACAACCTCAGCGGCATCAACCGCAAGACCAGTGACTCAGCCACCACTGGCTCGGTCGGCGCGCTCTACCTGTTCGACAACGGCCTGGCACCCTACGCCAGCTACGCCACCTCGTTCCAGCCACAGAGTGGCAGCGGTGCCTACAAACCCACCGAAGGCGAACAATACGAAGTGGGCTTGAAGTACCAGCCACCAGGCAGCGCAACGATGCTCACCGCCTCGCTGTACCACCTGACCCAGAAGAACGTGCTGACCCGCGACCTGGCCAACCCGATCAACAGTATCGCCACTGGCGAACAGGTCTCCAAGGGCCTGGAACTGGAAGCCGTTTCCGACCTCAGCGACCGGCTGAAGATGACCGCCAGCTACAGCTTCAACGACCCCGAAGTGACTGAAAGCAACGATGGCAATGAAGGCAAGCAGCCACTGGACGTTCCCCGCCATCTTGCTTCTGTCTGGCTCGACTACCGCCTGCCGATGGGCGTAGGCGTCTCTGGCGGTGCCCGCTACACCGGCAGCAACTACGGCGATGCACAGAACACCGTGAAGAACGAAGGCTACACACTGGTCGATGCCGGCGTGCACTACGACTTCGGCGGCGGCCTGGACGGCGTTCGCCTGGCACTCAATGCGCGCAACCTGTTCGACAAACGCTATATCAACTGCCAGCAGGGCTACTGCTACCGGGGTGAAGCGCGCAGCGTGGTCACCAGCCTGAGTTATCGCTGGTAAAGGGGGGGATGAACATGCGCACATTGATGATCTGGCTGGGCACTGCGCTGCTTGCCAGCCTGGCCCACGCCGCGCCGGTGACGCTGGACGGCACCGAGCAATGGTCGATGAAAAGTGCCGAGGGCCGCGAATACCGGATCATGATCAGCCTGCCGGAGGGCGATGTGCCCTGGACCGGCGGCTACCCGGTGATCTACCTGCTTGACGGCAACGCCTACTTCCCGGCGTTTCATGCCGCCAAGCGCGCTCAAGACCGGCTGCGCGGCGCGATACTGGTCGCCATCGGCTACCCCAGCGACACCCCACTGGACTTCGAACGCCGCGCCTTCGACCTGTCGCCATCGCAACCTGCCGAGCGCAACAAACCACCCCAAGGTGGCCAGGACCTGTTCCTGGACTTCATCGAAAAACGCCTGATGCCAAAGGTCAATGCCCGTTTCAAGGTCGATCAGGACCAGCGCAGCCTGGTCGGGCATTCGTTCGGTGGCATGTTCGGCGTGTATGCGCTGTTTACCCGACCGCAACTGTTCCAGCACGTGATCGCCATCAGCCCGAGCCTGTGGTGGCGTGACCGCTACCTGATGGCCCATGAGCGGACATTCACGCAGCGTGCCCACGCCGGGCAACTGGACCTGACCCATAGCAGCCTTACGCTGTTGATCGGTGACCGCGAGATGCCCCAGGAGATTCAGGATGCCCGGGCCCTGCAATTGCGCCTGGAGGCACTGTCGCAGTACGGGCTGCGCAGTGATTTCCAGCTCGAGGCTGGGGAAGATCACATGTCGGTGCCGTTCAGGGTGCCGACACGGGTCCTGGATGAGTTGATCAGTACCCGCAGGTTCTAGCTGCAGGTGTCGGCCTTTTCGCAGATCGACCTGCGAGAAGGCCAAAATGGGTAAGCCCCACCGTGCACCCTAACGGTGCATACACCCTTTTTCGCCACAAAATGTCCCTGAAAAATTTGCCTGCGCCCTCTCTTGGAACACCCCTTCTCAAAGCGATGACACACGCCAACGTTTGCGTCTATCTCGCGTCATAACGAAAGTGACCAGTGGGTCACCTTTTTTACTTCCGGTCTCCTACACTCAGCTTTCGGCCCGCGATTTGCTCAGGGAAGAGGCGACATGAAAAAAGTCGAACTTTTGCAAAAGGCGACGGGTCAGGAACTTTAAGTAGGCCAAAGCAATGGGATACCCCTCGCTGCAGCCCGCTCACTCCTTCCAGACCAAACGCTTTCGGCGGGAATGCCGATCGCGCCGTGCCTGCGCGCACGACCTTGGGGCAAGGACCGCACTACGAAGACACGAAACAGAGATAACCAGCACGAAATAAAGCAAACGGGTGCCAGCACTCGGCCACACCATAGGGACGGAGAGAAGTATGATCAGTGCCGCTGTCGAACCTCACGTAGATTCATTCAAACCGGAAAACCGCGAACCGCTCACCCCGGATTTCGCCACGACAGTCAAGGCACCCGGCGCCCAGCGCCAGCACAACCCCAACAAACGCAAGATCCTGTTCGTCACCTCCGAAATTGCCGACCTGATCAAGACCGGCGGCCTGGGTGACGTTTCGGCAGCACTGCCGCGGGCATTGGCGCACCTGCACGATGTCCGTGTGCTGATCCCCGGCTACAGCCAGGTGATGGAAAGCGACAACCCCATTCATATCGTCGGTGAACTCGGCGGCCATGCGGCCCTGCCGCCGTGCAAGATCGGCCGCATGGACATGGCTGACGGCCTGGTCATCTACGTGCTGATCTGCCCTGAACTGTACCAGCGCGACGGCACACCCTATGGTGCCAACAACGGTCGTGACTGGCCCGACAACCACATCCGCTTCGCCCGCCTTGGCCTTGCCGCGGCCGAGATTGCCGCCGGTGAAGGCAAGATCCACTGGAAGCCCGAAGTGGTGCACGCCCATGACTGGCCGGCAGGCCTGGCCCCGGCCTACATGCACTGGCGCGGCCTGAGCACCCCGACCCTGTTCACCATTCACAACCTGGCCTACCAAGGTGTGTACAGCCGCGCCTGCAGCCCGGAACTGGCGATCCCTGACCATGCCATGCAGCAGGAAGGCATGGAGTTCTACGGCAAGCTGTCCTTCCTCAAGGCCGGCCTGGCCTACTCCAGCCACATCACCACCGTCAGTGCCACCTACGCCCGCGAAATCACCACGCCGGAATTCGGCTGCGGCCTGGATGGCTTCCTCGCCAGCAAGGCCCAGCAAGGCCTGCTCGGCGGCATCCCCAATGGCATCGACGAAAGCTGGGATTCGGCCACCGACCAGCATCTGCAGCACAACTTCAGTATCAACGACTGGGATGGCAAGGCGCGCAATGCCGAAGCAGTCCGCCGCCTGTTCGAACTCGAGCCAAGCGCAGGGCCACTGTTCGCCGTAGTCTCGCGGCTGGTGTTCCAGAAAGGCCTGGACCTGACCTTGGGCGTGGCCGACTACATCGTCGAACAGGGCGGGCAGATCGCGATCATCGGCCGTGGCGAGCCTGAAGAAGAGCAGGCCATGCGCGAACTGGCCCTGCGCCATCCCGGCCGCATCGGCGTGCGTATCGGCTTCAACGAAACCGATGCGCGGCGGATGTTCGCCGGCAGCGACTTCCTGCTGATGCCATCACGCTACGAGCCCTGCGGCCTGAGCCAGATGTATGCGCAGCGTTTTGGCTCACTGCCCGTAGCGCGCAACACCGGAGGCCTGGCCGACACGATCGAGAATGGCGTCACCGGTTTCCTGTTCGATGAGTCGACCGTGGAGAGTTACCGCGAAGCGCTGAGCCGTGCCTTCTATGTCTACGGCAAGAAAAACCTGCTCAACGCCATGCGCTGCCTGTCGATGACCCAGCCGTTCAACTGGTGCCAGGCGGTCGAACCCTACGCCCGCCTCTACGAGGACCTGGTCAAACAGGCACAGTTGAGCCACTACTGAGCGGGGAATCGAAGATGCACAGGCATGGCGCACACCTACTGGACGCCACGTCGGCGCGCTTCGCCCTATGGGCGCCGGATGCGCGCAGCGTGAGCTTGGAACTGGAGCAGCAGCCGCCGATCGAGCTGCTGCCCGACGCAGATGGCTGGTATACCGGCGTTGCCCCGTGCCAGGCCGGTGACCGTTACCACTATCGCATCGACGGCGAGCTGCGGGTGGCCGACCCGGCTTCGCGCTACCAGCCCGAAGGCGTGCAGGGCCCGAGCCAGGTGGTCGATACCCAGGCTTACGCCTGGCAACACCCCTGGCGAGGCCGCCCTTGGCACGAAGCGGTGATTCAGGAACTGCACGTCGGCGTGCTCAAGGGCTACCCTGGTGTCGCCCGGCATCTGCCGCGCCTGGCAGAGCTTGGCATCAGCGCCATCGAGCTGATGCCGCTGGGGCAGTTCCCTGGCGAGCGTAACTGGGGCTACGACGGCGTGCTGCCATTCGCGCCGCAGCACAGCTATGGCAGCCCAGAGCAATTGTGCGCGCTGGTCGACAACGCCCACGGCCAGGGCCTGATGGTAGTGGTGGACGTGGTCTACAACCACTTTGGGCCGCACGGCAACTACCTGCACCAGTACGCCAGCCCGTTCTTCCGTGAGGACCGGCAGACGCCCTGGGGCGCAGCCATTGACTTCCGCCGGCCAGAGGTGCGTGAGTTCTTCATCCAGAACGCTCTGATGTGGCTGTGCGACTACCGCTGCGACGGCCTGCGCCTGGATGCAGTGCATGCCATCGACCAGCCCGACTTCCTGGTCGAGCTGGCGCAACGGGTACGCGCTGCGGTGGAACCTGGCCGCCAGGTGTGGCTGATGCTGGAGAATGAGCACAATCAGGCGTTCCTGCTGGAACAGGGCTTCGACGCCCAGTGGAACGACGATGGCCACAATGCGCTGCACGTGCTGCTCACGGGTGAAACCGAAGGGTACTACGCCGACTACCAGGACCTGCCGATCAACAAGCTGGCCCGCTGCCTGTCCGAAGGGTTCGTGTTCCAGGGCCAGGCCAACCGCCATGGTCACCCGCGCGGCGAACCAAGTGGCCACCTTGAGCCCAGCTCGTTCGTACTGTTTCTGCAAAACCACGACCAGATCGGCAACCGCGCCCTGGGCGAACGCCTGACACGCCTGTGCCCGGTCCCTGCCCTGCGCGCCGCTACCGGCCTGTTGCTGCTGTCGCCGATGATCCCGCTGTTGTTCATGGGTGACGAGGATGGCAGTTGCCGGCCGTTTCTGTTCTTCACCGACTTCCATGACGAGCTGGCCGATGCCGTGCGCGAAGGTCGGCGTGGCGAATTCGCCCACTTCACCGCGTTTGCCGATCCCGAGCAGCGCGAGCGCATACCCGACCCCAATGCCGAACAGACATTCCAGGCCTCACGGCCACAGCGTCAGGAAGTGATCGCCGGCTGGCACGGCCTTTATCAGCAACTGCTCGAACTGCGCCGGCGCCATGTCATACCGTACCTGCCTGGCAGCCGTGCGCTGGGCACCGACGTGCTGGGCGACAAGGCACTGACCGCACGCTGGCGCCTGGGCAATGGCAACACCCTGCGCATCGACCTGAACCTGGCCGCCACGCCACAGCCGGTCGAACTGCCCGCAGCCGAACACCGCCTGTTCGACAGTAGCGATACCACGCACCCCGACACCGCACTGTCTGCGTACAGCTGCGTGGTCAGCCTGCTTGCACCTGGCCAGGAGCGCCCATGAGTGAAACTGCATTACACCGCCTGGCCGCCCGCGTAGGGCTGGCCCGCGACTGGATCGACGCCAACAACAGGCCACAACAGGTCAGCGACGACGTGCTGCGCAAGGTCCTTGAAGCGCTTGGCCACCCGGCCAGTGACGACCGCGCCCTCCAGGACAGCCTGCGCGCCGTGGACGCCGCCGAAGACAGCGAACACTTACCGCCGCTGTTGACTGCCGACCTGGGCCGGCCACTGGCACTGGCGCGCTACTTCAGCGCAGGCAGCGCCGCCCGCTGCACCCTGGAAGACCACAGCCAGCTCGACCTGACCCTCGACAACCAGGCACAACTGCCTGGCGCATTGCCCTTGGGCTATCACCGCGTCGATATCGATGGCCGTACTTTCACAGTGGCCGTGGCGCCGCTGCGTTGCCACAGCCTGGAGGACGCTGTCGAACAGCCGCCACCGCGCTGCTGGGGCATTGCGGTGCAGCTTTACAGCCTGCGCCGCCCAGGTGATGGCGGCTACGGCGACTGCCTGGCTCTGGAGCAACTGGCGCGCAGCGCCGCAGAGCGTGGTGCCGACGCCCTCGCCATCAGCCCGATCCACGCCCTGTCGGCGTTCGACCAGCAACACTACAGCCCCTACTCACCCTCCAGCCGCCTGCTGCTCAACCCCTTGTATGCCAGCCCCGCTGCCGTGCTCGGTGAACGTGCCGTGCGCATGGCCGTCGAGGCCTGTGGCCTGGAGCAAACCCTGGAAGACCTCGAGCAACGCCCGCTGGTCGACTGGCCACGCGCCGCCGACGCCCGCCTGCGCCTGCTCGACGCCCTGTACCAGAATTTCATCCAGGCTGATCACCCCCTGCGCAAAGACTTCGAGAGCTTCCGCGAGGCCGGTGGCCAGGCGCTGGAGCACCACTGCCGCTTTGAAGTGCTGCAGGCACAAGCCGTGGACGACGGCCTGGGTGCCGACTGGCGCAACTGGCCGAGCGCCTGGCACGACCCCTATCACCCAGAAGTGGAGGCCTTCGCCAGCGCGTATCCCGCCAAGGTCGAGTTCCATGCGTTCTGCCAGTGGCTGACCGAGCGCAGCCTGCAGCGCGCCCAGGAAGCCGCCCGTGGCAACGGCATGGCGGTCGGCCTGATTGCCGACCTGGCGGTGGGCGCCGACGGTGCCGGCAGCCAGGCCTGGAGCCGCCAGGACGAGTTGCTGGCCAACCTGAAGGTTGGCGCCCCGCCGGACATCCTCAACCGCAGCGGACAGGACTGGGGCATCTGCGCGTTCTCGCCCGAAGGCCTCAAACGCAATGGCTACCGCGCCTTCATCGAAATGCTGCGGGCCAACCTGGCCCATGCCGGCGGCCTGCGCATCGACCATGTGATGGGCCTGCGCCGCCTGTGGCTGATCCCCCGTGGCTGCAAGCCCGACGAAGGGGCCTACCTGCAGTATCCGCTGGAGGACCTGCTGCGCCTGCTGGCCCTGGAGTCGGTGCGGCACCAGGCAATCATCCTTGGTGAAGACCTGGGCACCGTGCCTGAAGGCCTGCGCGAACAACTGGCGGACAAGGCCGTGCTGGGCATGCGCGTGCTGCCTTTCGAGCAGGCCCAGCCCGGCCACTTCACACCGATTCTCGACTGGCCGGACAAAGCCTTGGCCACCACCGGCACCCACGACCTGGCGCCCTTGGCCGGCTGGCTGCAAAACCGCGACATCGACTGGAGCCAGCGCCTGCAACTGATCGATGACGCCACCGAGCTGCACTGGCGCCAGGCGCGACAGAAAGAGCGTGACGGCCTGCGCCGCACCCTGCAAGCCAATTACGGCCCACTAAAGGACAACGACCACTTGATCGATGCTGCCATCCGTTACGTTGGTCACACCCGCGCACCGCTGGTGCTGATCCCGCTCGAAGACCTGCTCGGCAGTGAAGAGCAACCCAACCTCCCCGGCACGACCGAAGGCCACCCCAACTGGCGCCGGCGATTCGCGCCCCCGGTGCGCGAACTGCTCGACGATGAAGATGCCGCGCGCCGCCTGGAGCTGTTGGCCCAGGCCCGCGAACAAGCCTGGGAGCGTGACCGATGAAGCCGTTGTCCGCCACCCTGCGTCTGCAGTTGCACAGTGATTTCACCCTCGACCATGCACTGCCGCTGGTGCCCTACTTTGCCCAGCTGGGCATCAGCCACCTGTATGCCTCGCCGATCCTCAAGGCCCGCGCCGGCTCGCGCCACGGTTACGATGTGGTCGACCCGACCCAGGTCAACCCGGAGCTCGGTGGCGAGGCCGCCCTGGAGCGGCTGGTGGCCGCCTTGCGCCAGCACGGCATGGGGCTGATCCTGGACACCGTCTCCAACCACATGGCCGTCGGCGGCGCCGACAACCCCTGGTGGCAGAGCTTGCTGGCGTGGGGCCGGCGCAGCCCCTACGCCGAGTTCTTCGATATCCAGTGGCACTCCAGCGACCCCCTGCTGGCCGGCCAGCTGTTGCTGCCGTTTTTGGGCTGTGACTATGGCGCGGCGCTGAAAAATGGCGAAATTCCGCTGGAGTTCGACGAGCAACACGGCGTGCTGCAGGTGGCCCATTACGAGCACCGCTTCCCGATCTGCCCGGTTGACTATGGCTGGATTCTTTCCCTGAGCCCCGAGCCTGCCCTGCAGCGCCTGGCCGAGCACTTCACCGCACTGAACGATGCAGCCGACCCGCTGGCAGCGGCTTTGCCGGTGCAAGCCGAACTGGCCCGCCTGGTGCGCGAGGGCGCCGACCTGCAGTCTGCACTGCTCGCCTTCGACAGCCGCACCGAAAGCGGCTTCAAACGCCTGCACCTGCTGCTGGAACGCCAAACCTACCGCCTGGCCAGCTGGCGCACTGCCGCCGACGACATCAACTGGCGGCGTTTCTTCGACATCAACGAGCTGGGCGGTCTGCGCGTAGAGCGCTCGGTGGTATTCGAGGCGACCCATGCCAAGCTGTTCGAGCTGATTGAGCGAGGGTTGGTCGATGGCCTGCGTATCGATCATATCGACGGCCTGGCCGACCCACGCGGCTATTGCCGCAAGCTGCGCCGGCGGGTCGACGGTCTGCTTGCCAGGCGCCCCCTCAATGCGGCGCTTGAGCATTTCCCGATCTACGTCGAGAAGATTCTCGGCACCGATGAACACCTGCATCGCGACTGGCTCACCGACGGTACCACCGGCTACGAGTTCATGAACCAGGTCTCGCTGCTGCAGCACGACCCCGCCGGCGAAGCGCCGCTGACCGAGCTGTGGGCCACTGTCAGCGAGCGCCCGAACTTCCCGGAGGAAGTCCGCCAGGCCCGCTACCTGGTGCTCAATGCCAGCCTGGCCGGCGACTGCGAGTCGGTGGCCCAGGCGCTGCTGCAAGTCGCGCGCGACGACTTGATGACCCGCGACCTGACCCTTGGGGCGATCCGCCGCGCGTTGCAGGCGCTGGTTGCCCACTACCCGGTGTACCGCACGTATTTCAATGCTTGCGGCCGCCCGGCCGAAGACGAGAAATTCTTCCAGCAGGCCTTGGCCAATGCCCGCCACGACCTCAGCGAAGCCGATTGGCCGTTGCTCGAGCAGCTCGAACAATGGCTCGGCGGCCAGGCATGGCGCGCACTGCCCCCCGGCCGGCCGCGCAAGCACCTGCGCCATGCCTGCGTGCGCTTTCAACAGCTCACCGCGCCCAGCGCCGCCAAAGCCGTGGAGGACACCACCTTCTACCGCTCGGCCCGCCTGCTGTCGCGCAATGACGTAGGCTTCGAGGCCGAGCGTTTCAGTGCCGGCCCCGAACACTTCCACAACGAGGCCCAGCGCCGCCTGCGCGACTTCCCCGACAACCTGCTGGCCACCGCCACCCATGACCACAAACGCGGCGAAGACACCCGCGCGCGGCTGGCCGTGCTGAGTGAGCGCGGCCCCTGGTTCGCCAGCCGCGTGGAGCACTGGCGCGAGCTGGCTGCTCCGCTGCGTGAACAGCTGGACGACGGCGTTGCGCCGAGCCCGGGCGACGAGTTGCTGCTGTTGCAGACGCTGTTGGGCAGTTGGCCCCTGGACCTTGACCTGCACGACGATAACGCCCTGCAGCACTATGCCGGGCGCATCCGCCAATGGCAGCAGAAGGCGCTGCGCGAAGCCAAGCTGCGTAGCAGCTGGAACGCGCCGAACGAAGCCTACGAGGCCGCCTGCGCCGCCTATGTCGATGGCCTGTTGCTCGACCGCGAGAACCAGCAGTTACGCCAGTCCCTGGCCGACGCGGCGCAGTCGATCGCCACCCCCGGCGCCCTCAATGGCCTGGTCCAGGCCTTGCTGCGCAGCACCGTGCCCGGCGTGCCAGACCTTTACCAGGGCAATGAGTACTGGGATTTCAGCCTGGTCGACCCCGACAACCGCCGCCCCGTGGACTACGCTTGCAGGCGTCACACGCTGGACGACGCCCTGCCCGTGGCAGAGCTGCTGGCGCACTGGCGCGACGGCCGCATCAAGCAGGCGCTGCTGGCGCGGCTGCTGGATTGCCGGCAGGCCCACGCCGAGCTGTTCCGCCGCGGTGCCTACCTGCCGCTGAACGTGCAGGGCCGCCATGCCGACAAGGTCGTGGCCTTTGCCCGGCTGGGTGAGGAACACCGCGCCATCGTCGTCGCCCCGCGCCTGGCCAGCGGCCTGTTGGGCGGCGCTGCTACACCGTTGATCCCGGCACAGAACTGGGACGACACCCGGGTGATTCTGCCGTTTGCCTTGTCGCCTGCCAACTCGATGGGACTTTTCCCAAGCGCGGTGGTCAGCCCTTCAAAGGAGCTGATGTTGAGCGCCGTGCTGTCGGAATTTCCGGTCAATGTGTTGATACAACAATCTTGAGCATCAGGAGCGTCATGATGAGTGTCGATGAAAAACGTATTCGCGAATTTGCCTACCAGATCTGGGAGTCTGAAGGTAAGCCTGTAGGCGAGGAAGAGCGCCACTGGGACATGGCCCGCAAGCTGGCCGAGGCCGAGGCGCTGGCGCCAAAGGCTGCGCCGCGCAAGAAGGCCGCCGCCAAGCCCAAGGTCGCGGCGGCGCCAAAAGCACCTGCCGAGCCCAAGGCTGCGGCGCTGCCAGGGGTGAAACCGGCCGCTGCGAAAAAGCCCAAAACGGTGAAGAAGCCGGCTGCTGGCTAAGCCGGTCCCGGCCCTATCGCCGGCAAGCCGGCTCCCACAAAGATCTCAAAGACCCTGGGATTGCGGTGGCAGCCGGCTTGCCGGCGATGGGGCCGCGACTGAAGGACCATCCGCCCCCTTCCCTACGGCCATCCGAGGACCGCCATGAGCCCCCGCATTCCCAAGAAAACCCGCTCCATCGCACCATCCCGCCTGCGCGAGGGCATGCCCTTCCCGCTCGGCGCCACCTGGGATGGGCTGGGGGTCAACTTCGCCCTGTTCTCAGCCAACGCCACCAAGGTCGAGCTGTGCCTGTTCGACTCCACAGGCGAGCAGGAACTCGAGCGCATCGAGCTGCCGGAGTACACCGACGAGATCTACCACGGCTACCTGCCTGACGCCCACCCAGGCCTGGTATACGGCTACCGTGTCTACGGCCCCTACGAGCCAGAGAACGGCCACCGCTTCAACCCCAACAAACTGCTGATCGACCCCTACGCCAAGCAACTGGTCGGCAGCCTGAAATGGTCCGAGGCACTGTTCGGCTACACCATCGGCCATCCCGACGGCGACCTGTCGTTCGACGAGCGCGACAGCGCGCCCTTCGTACCCAAATGCAAAGTCATCGACCCGGCCTTCACCTGGGGCCGCGACCAGCGCGTACAGATCCCTTGGGAGCGCACCATCCTCTATGAAGCGCATGCCCGCGGCATCAGCATGCGCCACCCTGCCGTGCCGGAAAAACTGCGCGGCACGTTCGCCGGCCTTGCCAACGACGAGTTGCTCAAGCACATCAAGGACCTTGGCGTTTCAAGCATCGAACTGTTGCCGATCCACGCTTTCGTCAATGACCAGCACCTGCTGGACAAAGGCCTGAACAATTACTGGGGCTACAACAGCATCGCCTTCTTCGCCCCGCACCCGCGCTACCTGGCCAGCGGCAAGATCGCCGAGTTCAAGGAAATGGTCGCGCACCTGCACGACGCCGGCCTCGAAGTGATCCTCGATGTGGTCTACAACCACACCGCCGAGGGCAACGAGCGTGGCCCGACGCTGTCCATGCGCGGTATCGACAATGCCTCGTACTACCGGCTGATGCCCGATGACAAACGCTATTACATCAACGATTCCGGCACCGGCAACACCCTGGACCTCAGCCACCCGTGCGTGCTGCAACTGGTGACCGACTCGCTGCGCTACTGGGCTGGCGAGATGCATGTGGACGGCTTCCGCTTCGACCTGGCGACCATCCTGGGCCGTTACCACGACGGCTACAGCGAACGCCACGGGTTCCTCGTCGCCTGTCGTCAGGACCCGATGCTCAGCCAGGTCAAGCTGATCGCCGAACCATGGGACTGCGGCCCAGGTGGCTATCAGGTGGGCAACTTCGCACCGGGCTGGGCGGAATGGAACGACCGCTTCCGCGACACCGTGCGCGCCTTCTGGAAAGGCGACGAAGGCCAGCTGGCCGACTTCGCCTCGCGCATGACCGCCTCGGGCGACATGTTCAACAACCGCGGCCGGCGCCCTTATGCCTCGGTCAACTTCGTCACTGCCCACGACGGTTTCACCCTGCGCGACCTGGTGTCGTACAACGGCAAACACAACGAAGACAATGACGAGAACAACCAGGACGGTACCGACAACAACCTGTCGTGGAACTGCGGCGCGGAAGGCCCCACCGACGACCCTGAAATCAATGCTCTGCGCATGCGCCAGATGCGCAACTTCTTCGCCACCCTGCTGCTGGCCCAAGGCACCCCTATGATCGTCGCTGGCGACGAGTTCAGCCGCACCCAGCACGGCAACAACAATGCCTACTGCCAGGACAGCGAGATCGGCTGGGTCAACTGGGACCTGGACGAAGAAGGCAAAGGTCTGCTGGCCTTCGTCAAGCGCCTGACCCGCCTGCGCCTGGCCTACCCGGTGCTGCGCCGCTCACGCTTTCTGGTCGGCGACTACAACGAGGCGATCGGGGTCAAGGACGTGACCTGGCTGGCGCCCGACGGCAGCGAGATGAGTGTGGAGCAGTGGGAAGACCCGCATGGGCGTTGCCTGGGCATGCTGATCGACGGCCGCGCCCAGGTCAGCGGCATCGCCCGGCCGGGTTCGGAGGCGACGGTGCTGCTGATCGTCAATGCGCACCACGATGTGGTGCCGTTCCTGCTGCCGACGGTACCGGACGGTGACTACTGGAGCTGCCTGGTGGACACCGACCGGCCGGAACTGCGCAAAGGGCAACACTTGCCATTCGACAGCACGTTCCAGGTCCAGGGGCGCTCGTTGCTGCTGATGGTGCTGCAGCGCGAGGAGGACTGAACCGGGGTTGGCTCAACCGGCCCTGGACCGAACGGATCTCAGGGCCGGCTGCGCCTGGCCACCTTGGACGCACGGCTCGCACCCGGCGTAACAGCGGCGCTAGCAATGTTTCGGCATAGCCAGGGTGCAGGAAATAGCGAACGCCGCTATGCGCGTAGTGTTTTCGCCAGAAATCATGATGTTAACTCTGCGCCCTGAAGCTCCCCGCCTGTTTAACACTTTCTTGACGCAAGCCCTTACCTCTCCTTAGCTAAAGATTATCTAGTCGTAAAAAAATTGCGCCGGGCCTTTAGCTCGCGCCTTCGTGCGTGCTTGAGAAAGCTGGCGTACTGGTTTGGGTCGCCCTGTGTTTAGCCGTACAGCTCGTGACAACAGGCCAGGTCCTTGGGCTGTACAACAAAAACACAGGAGATCCGCCATGAAAAGCACCTCGAACCCGTTGCGCTTCGACCGTATTTTCTACGCGGTTTCCACGTCGATGCTTCTGGCAACCCCGGTGGAAACCTTCGCCTCCCCATTGCTGGACGACCCCAGCTCACCCCTGTTCCTGCAGCAGCCGGCAATGGCCCAGCTGTCGCTTGACCCCGTCAGCGCCAGCGGCCTGAGCCTGGGTACACTGACAGCCTTCAGCAACAAGATGGCCGAACGCCATGGCCCGCTGGCGCCCGACCTGATAGCCAGCCAATGGGCGCAGTTTTTCCCGGGCACACCTCGCCCGGGTGCGCAGGCCCCCGAGCAGCTGGAAGCACCCAGCCAGCAACTGACGATTGGCCCGGACCTGTTCGTGCGTGAAACCAGCGGCGGCAATGTGCACCGCGCGGGCATTTTCGTGGGGCATAACAATCTGCAAAGCAGCTTGAAGGGCAGCCGTGTGATGCTCGGCGACAAGCAGCGCAATGCAGTGAACCTCAGCGGCGAGAGCCTGGGGGTGTACTGGAGCATGACCCATGATCAGGGCTGGCACGTGGACGCTGTAGCCATGGGCACGCGCATCGATGTGCTGGGCCGGGGCGAAACGGGCCAGCGGGTGAACGACAGCGGCCATGCGATGACCTTTTCCGTGGAAGGTGGTTACCCGATCCGCCTGGGTGGCAGTTGGGTGATCGAACCCCAGGCACAGTTGATCAACCAGCAGTTCTTCCCTGGCAACCAGGTGCAGGAAGAGACGCTGCAGGCGTTCGACAGCCAGCCAACCTGGAGCGGCCGGGTCGGTGCCAAGTTGTCCGGGCGCTACGAAGTGCGGGGCATGCCCATCGAACCCTATGTGCGGACCAACGTCTGGTATGACTTCAGCGATGCCGACGAGGTTAAGCTGGACCAGGTCGACAAGATATCCGGCTCGCGCTATTCGACCACGGTGGAACTGGGGTTGGGCCTGGTGGCGCGGGTGACACCTTCCATGGCGTTGTTTGTCAGCGCCGATTACAGCAGTGATGTGGATGACAACGATCTGAATGGGTTGATCGGCAGCCTGGGGGTCAGGATGCGCTGGTGATCAGTGTGGCCTCTTCGCGGGACAAGCCCGCCAAGAGGCCAACTCAGGCCCAAGGATCAGGCGGGTTTCATCACCAGTACACCCAGCGGCGGCAGGTTCAGGGCCAGCGACAGCGGTTGCCCGTGGCTGGCGACCTCGTCACTCTCCACCGCGCCAAGGTTGCCCACATTCGACCCGGCATACAGCTCGGCGTCGCTGTTGAGCAGCTCTTGCCAGCGCTCACCGAACGGCACGCCGATCCGGTACCCCTCGCGCGGAACCGGGGTGAAGTTGGCCACCACCAGCAATGGCTCACCGTTGCTGCTCCAGCGCAGCCAGGCATACACACAGTTTTGCGCGTCATCACCGATCAGCCACTGGAAACCTTGCGGCTGGCAATCTTGCTCATGCAATGCCGGCAGGTCACGGTACAGCCGATTCAGGTCACCCACCAGGCGTTGCACGCCCTGGTGCTCGGGGTACTGCAGCAGGTACCAGTCCAACTGGTGGTCATGGTTCCATTCCCGCCATTGGCCGAACTCACAGCCCATGAACAACAGCTTCTTGCCCGGGTGAGTCCACATGAAGGTCAGGTAAGCCCGCAGGTTGGCGAACTTCTGCCAACGATCACCGGGCATCTTGTCGATCAGCGAATGCTTGCCGTGCACCACTTCATCGTGGGAAATGGGCAGGATGAAATGTTCGGAATAGGCATAGATCAGTCCGAAGCTCATCTCGTTGTGGTGATAGCTGCGGTGCACCGGGTCGTTCTGGATGTAGTGCAGGGTGTCGTGCATCCAGCCCATGTTCCACTTGTAGGCGAAGCCCAGGCCACCTTGCTGGGTGGGCTGGCTGACACCCGGCCAGGCGGTGGATTCTTCGGCGATGATCAACGCGCCCGGCGCTTCATGGGCGGCCACACCGTTGAGGTGGCGGATGAAATCGATGGCCTCCAGGTTCTCGCGCCCACCATGGCGGTTGGGCACCCATTCGCCAGCCTTGCGCGAATAGTCGCGATACAGCATCGAGGCCACCGCATCGACCCGCAAGCCATCGATATGGAAGTGCTTGAGCCAGTGCAGTGCCGAAGCCAGCATGAAACCGCGTACTTCGTTGCGGCCCAGGTTGTAGATCAACGTGTTCCAGTCCTGGTGGAAGCCCTCCAGGGGGTTGTCGTACTCGTAAAGAGCGGTGCCGTCGAAGCGCGCCAGGCCATGCTCGTCCGTTGGGAAATGCGCCGGCACCCAGTCGAGAATTACACCGATACCGCCCTGGTGGCAGGCGTCGATGAACGCGGCAAAGTCTTCTGGCGTGCCGTAGCGCGAGGTCGGCGCGAACATCGACAAGGGCTGGTAGCCCCATGAGCCACCGAACGGATGCTCCATGATCGGCAGCAACTCGATATGGGTGAAGTTGAGCTTCTGCACATAGGGCACCAGGCGCTCGGCCAGTTCGCGCCAATTGTAGAAGCGCGACACTTCACCCAAGTCATCCAGCTCGCACTGCCAGGAGCCTGGGTGCAGTTCATAGATCGACAGCGGCGCACTGTAGGCATGGCGCTGGGCGCGGTGTTCCATCCACTCCTGGTCTTGCCATGAATGGCTGAGTTCGCCGGCCACCTTCGATGCGGTGCTGGGCGGCAGCTCAGTGGCGCGGGCAAGCGGGTCGGCCTTCAGCGGCAGCACGCCCTCCTTGCCCAGCACCTCGAATTTGTAGGTTTCGCCTACGCCCAGGCGCGGCACGAACAGTTCCCACACCCCGGCACTGTGCCGTAGGCGCATCGGGTGACGACGGCCGTCCCAATTGTTGAAGTCGCCCACCACCGACACGCGCCGCGCATTGGGCGCCCATACCGAAAAGCACACGCCATGGACGCCGTCGACCGCAATGGGCTGGGCGCCGAAGCGCCCGGACAGGTCGCGGTGATTGCCCTCGGCAAACAGGTGCAGGTCCATGTCGCCCAATTGCGGGCCGAAGCTATACGGGTCTTCGGTCACCTGCTCGCCACCGGCCCAGCCGATCTGCAACAAGTACGGCTGTGCATCATCCAGGTGCGCGGTAAACAACCCGGGCAGGCTGCCCTGCTGCATGTCAGCAAGCACACGCCCGTCATCGCGGGCCAGCACCCGGGCGCTCAGGGCAGCTGGCAGAAAAGCGCGGACCCACAGCCCGCCCGCGCCATCGCCATGGGGGCCAAGTACTGCAAAAGGATCGGCGTGCTCGGCGCGGGCAAGGGCATCGAGCTCCCGCTGCCGAAGGCCACCGTTATCACGCGTGGTTGCATTCATCTATGACTCTCCCCAGGTACTGATCAATCCATGCAAGCCATGCAAAGGCACGGCCAGCCAACTTGGCCGGTTTTCGGCTTCATAAGTAATCTCGTAGGCGGCCTTTTCCAGGCAGAACAGTTCCAGTGCGGCGCGTTCGCCCTCGGCCTGTTGCCAGGCGTGAGGCATGGCGGCGGTGGCCAGGCCATAGGCTTCGACGAAGGCGTGGCGCGACTGGTGCAGGTACTGCCGGGCGACCCGCTGACGAGCCTGCCGTGCCGCCTCGGAAGCGTCTACCGCCGAGGCGCTGCGCAGGATCATCGCAGCAGCATAGTCGAAGGATCGCAACACGCCGCTGACATCCTTGTACGGGCTGTGCTTGGCCCGCCGCTCTTGCAGCGCACGCGAAGGCTCGCCTTCGAAATCGATGAGGTAGGCATCCCCTTGCACCACCAGCACCTGACCCAGGTGCAGGTCGCCGTGAACCCGCATCAGCAGGCCACCCTGGGCCTGCCTGGCCAGGTTTGCGATGTGCTGGGCAAGGCCTTCACGTTGCTGTTGCAGGTCGTCGACCAACGCCTGGCTGTCGTTGTCCAGGTTGTCGCGGTGCTGCGCCAGCAAGTCCAGGGCATGGCAGAGCTCGCTGCTGATCTGTTGGGCCCAGCGCTCGCTGTCTTCACCATCGCTGCTGCGCGGCCGGAAGGCGGGGTCGTCGGTCGGGGCGGCCAGCAACAGATGCATCTCGCCCAGACGCTGGCCAAGCAAGGCAGCAAAACCGTTGAGCTCGGCCAGTGCGTCGGTATGCGCTTCACCATCGTTGCTGGATGGCTCCATCTCGTCGCGGATGGCCCGCTCCAGCGTGTTCTGGGTCCAGGCCCAGGCGTCGCCCTGGTTGCTCAGGTAACCCTGGGCGATCATCAGCAGGTGCGGGGCCTGCGCCTCGTCCACGCGGCTGACCCAGGCCAGCAGCGGCGAAATGTTGGCGAACCCGGCGGCGGTGAGGTAGGCGCTCATTTCCAGCTCCGGGTGAACCCCCGGGTTGACCCGGCGGATCAGCTTGAGCACTACGCGATCGCCCACTACTACCGAACTGTTGGACTGCTCGGCGCTCAGGTAGCGCACAGCGCTGTCTTCATCGAGGCCCAGGCCGGCCAGCGGTTCGGTGCAGTGGAAGCGCAACTCGCCCTGGCCATTGCCACAGGGCAGGCGCAGGCCGTCCTGGCAGGCGCGCAGCACAGCGCGAATGAAGGGTTCGAGCACAAAGGCATCGGTGATCAGGCCCACCTGACGGCCACGGCGTACCCGCGACAGCGCCAGTTGTTGCGGCAACGCGCTGCTGATCTGGTCTTCAGGCAGCAGCCCGAACGGCAACTGGTAACGGTTGGCCACGCCATCGCCCAGCACTTCGATTTCGCTGAGCAGCACGGGTGTCGTGGCGGTGCCCAAGCGCACGCCGTAACACAGGCGCACCTGGTCGACAGGCCCTTCCTTGCCGGCGAACCAGCGCCGTTTGGGCAGGTATTGCGGCAGGATCGCGTCTTGCAATGTATCGCTCGAAGGCGTTTCCAGCAGCTCTTCCATGCGTTTGCGCAGCACTAGCGTAGTCAATTCCGGCAACCCCTCGGTAGCTTGAACATGCCAGCTGGGCATGCGGTCGTGCGCTGCCAGCAAGAACCAGTAGAAGGCATAAGGCGGCAACGTCAGCAGGAACGGCAGCTGGCCGATCGGCGGGAAGGCGCTGCCGCCGAGCATCTCCACTGGCACCTTGTCGGCGTACTGGGACAATTCAAGTTCTGCGGCCTGCGCCGCACGCGACACATTGGCAACACACAGAATGACTTCGCTGTTGCCCTCGGCATCGGTGTACTCGCGGATGTACGCCAGGATGCGGCGATTGCTCGGGGTGAGCGTACGCAAGGTGCCGCGGCCGAAGGCTTTCTGCTGGTTGCGCACCGCCAGCAGGCGGCGGTTCCAGTTGAGCAGCGAATGCGGGTCGTGGGCCTGCGCCTCGACGTTGACAGTCTGGTAGCCGTACAGCGGGTCCATGATCGGCGGCAGTACCAGGCGCTGCGGGTCGGCCTTGGAGAAACCGCCGTTGCGGTCCGGCGACCACTGCATGGGGGTACGCACACCGTCACGGTCGCCCAGGTAGATGTTGTCGCCCATGCCCAGTTCGTCACCGTAGTACAGGGTCGGCGTGCCGGGCATCGACAGCAGCAGGCTGGTGAGCAGCTCGATGCGCCGGCGGTCGCGTTGCAGCAACGGCGCCAGGCGGCGGCGAATACCCAGGTTGATGCGCGCGCGACGGTCTTGGGCGTAGTAGTTCCACAGGTAATCGCGCTCGCGATCGGTGACCATCTCAAGGGTCAGCTCATCGTGGTTGCGCAGGAAGATGGCCCACTGGCAATTGGCCGGAATTTCCGGGGTCTGGCGCAGGATGTCGGTAATTGGGAAGCGGTCTTCCATGGCCAAGGCCATGTACATGCGCGGCATCAGCGGGAAGTGAAAGGCCATGTGACACTCGTCGCCATCGCCCTCGCCAAAGTACGGGCGCGTGTCCTCGGGCCACTGATTGGCCTCGGCGAGCAGCATGCGGTCGGGGTAATTGGCATCGATCTCGGCACGAATCGCCTTGAGTACCTCGTGGGTCTCGGGGAGGTTCTCGTTATTGGTGCCATCGCGCTCGATGAGGTAGGGGATGGCGTCCAGGCGCAAGCCGTCGACGCCCAGGTCCAGCCAGAAGCGCATCACCCCGATCACGGCCTTGAGCACTTGCGGGTTGTCGAAATTCAGGTCCGGCTGGTGCGAGTAGAAGCGGTGCCAGAAGTACTGGCCGGCCACCGGGTCCCAGGTCCAGTTGGACTTCTCGGTGTCGAGGAAGATGATCCGCGTACCGTCGTATTGCTGGTCGTCATCCGACCACACGTAGAAGTCGCGGGCCTTGCTGCCGCGCTTGGCATGGCGGGCGCGCTGGAACCAGGGGTGCTGGTCGCTGGTGTGGTTGATGACCAGCTCGGTAATCACGCGCAACCCGCGCTTGTGCGCCTCGGCGATGAAACGCTTGGCATCGGCCATGCTGCCGTAGTCGGGATGTACGGCTTTGTATTCGGCGATGTCATAACCGTCGTCGCGCCGTGGCGAGGGGTAGAACGGCAACAGCCAGAGGGTGTTGACGCCCAGGTCGGCGATGTAGTCGAGCTTGCTGATCAGGCCGGCGAAGTCACCGATGCCGTCGTTGTTGGCATCGAAGAACGACTTGATGTGCAGCTGGTAGATCACGGCGTCCTTGTACCACAACGGGTCGTCGAGGAAGGCTGCCGGGCGGGAACGCTTGGCCATGTGCGACTCCTTTCAATTGCGGGTTCAGCGCCGCCCAGGGGCTTATCGGGCCTTTTCTATGCGCCAGATACCAAATGGCTGATGCCACGGTTCGATACGCATCCATTGGGTCTTGCCATGCCAGGTCCAGCGGTGGCCGTTCATCAGGTCTTCGCCCAGGGTGTCGGCGTCATCGTCCAGCCCCAGCTCCCACAGCGGCAGTTCGAAGCTGGCCTCCTGGGCGTTGTGCGGGTCGAGGCTGACCGCTATCAGGATGTAGTTGTCGCGCTCGGGCGTGCGCTTGGCGAAATACAGGATGTTGTCGTTCCAGCAGTTGAAGAACGCCACGCCCAGGTGCGTCTGCAGGGCACGGTTCTGCCGGCGGATGCGATTGAGTTGGGCGATTTCGGCAATGATGTTGCCGGGCTGGGTGAAATCGCGCGGGCGGATCTCGTACTTCTCCGAATCCAGGTACTCTTCCTTGCCCGGCAGGGGTGTGCCTTCGCACAGCTCGAAGCCCGAGTACATGCCCCATAGCCCCGACCCCATGGTCGCCAGCGCGGCGCGGATCAGAAACCCCGCACGGCCACTGGTGTGCAGGAAGAACGGGTTGATGTCCGGCGTGTTGACGAAGAAGTTGGGCCGGTAGCACAGGCTCCAGGGCGGCTGATTGAGCTGCTCGAAATACTCGCGCAGTTCCTGTTTGGTATTGCGCCAGGTGAAATAGGTGTAGCTCTGGGCGTACCCCACCTTGCCCAGGCGCGCCATCATCGCCGGTTTGGTGAAGGCTTCAGCCAGGAAGATCACGTCCGGGTACTGGCTGCGCACATTGGCGATCAACCATTGCCAGAACGGCAGCGGTTTGGTGTGCGGGTTGTCGACGCGGAAGGTCTTTACCCCCTCCTCGACCCAGCCCACCACCACATCGCGCAGGGCCAGCCACAGCGACGGCACGGCGTCAGCGGCGTAGAAATCGACGTTGACGATGTCCTGGTACTTCTTCGGCGGGTTTTCGGCATAGCGGATGGTGCCGTCGGGGCGCCAGCTGAACCAGCCGGGATGTTCCTTGAGCCACGGGTGGTCCTGGGAGCACTGGATGGCGAAGTCCAGGGCGATCTCCAGCCCGTGCTCGGCGGCGGCGGCCACCAGGCGGCGGAAGTCCTCCCGGGTGCCCAGCTGCGGGTGTATGGCATCGTGCCCGCCCTCGGGGCTGCCGATGGCGTAGGGGCTGCCCGGGTCGTTGGGCTCAGCACGCAAGGCATTGTTGCGGCCCTTGCGGTGCTGCTTGCCGATCGGATGAATGGGCGGGAAATACAGCACGTCAAAGCCCATGTCACGAATCACCGGCAAACGCTCGTGCACGTCGTTGAAGGTACCGTGGCGCTCAGGGCTGTCGGTGATCGAACGCGGGAACAGCTCATACCAGCTGGCGAACTGCGCGGCCGGGCGGTCGACATCGACCGGGAATTCGCGGCTGCAGGTGAGGTAGCTGCGGTGCTCGGCCTCGGTCATCAGGCGCGACGCCTGCGCATCCAGCAGCAGCGCCACCTGGTCAGCCTGGGCCAACGTGGGCAACTGAACCTGCAGTGCCTCGATCTGCTTGCGCAGTTCGCCCTCGCTGCGCTCTGCGCCTTTGCCGAGCAGCTGGCGGCCCTCTTCCAGTTCCAGTTTCACGTCGACGCCGGCGTGGAACTTCTTCTCCAGGTCGTGGCAATAAGTGGCGAACGGATCGATCCAGGCCTCGATACTGAACAGGTGCGGGCCGAGTTCGGTGGGGGTGAATTCGGCCAGCCACAGGTCGTTGCCCGGCGAATGCATGGGCACGCAGTGCCAGCGCCGGCCATGGGCCTGCCGCCACTTGAGCATCACAGCCAGGCGATCGTGGCCATCGCTGTAGACCTTGCTGCTGACTGCAACCGGCAGGCCGCTGATGGCCTTGACGGCGAAACCGCCACCGTCAAGTGCGGGCTGGGTATCCTCGATCACGATGCGCGGCGCCAGCAGCGCCTGGGACAGGCTGATGGCCTGGTCGGGGTGATCGTTCGCCATCGGTACGCTTTCGAAGGGCTCGTTGCGCGACATCGGTCCTGGCTCCCTGTTGGCATTGGCGGTAAGGGTTCAGAGCCATCGTCCACGCAGGGGGTTCAAAAAAATTGAGCAAACGGCGCAGCCACGTATCAAAGCCTGCACCACCCTCTCATTCACCCTGCGAGGTCAGGCCATGAACATTCCCATTCCACCAGAGACACCCGACCCCAACATCGACGACCCGAGCCTGCCGCCGCCCGTGCCGGAAGAGGACCCGGACGAGCTGCCGATCAAGCCGACCGAGCCGCCGACGGTCGGCGACCCGCCGAGCCAGGAGCCACCGGTGAAGGCTTAAGGGTAGACCACGCCACCTGATATTTTTGCCAGTAGCGGTGTGGGCGGATTGATTCGATGATGGGCCCCCAATTTTTCAGAACACTCACTATTGGGATAATCCTTGGTGCCACACTCATCTCCAGCCTATAGAACTTTGCCGCTTGAAGTGCGCGACACATGCTATGCGCTGACTGCGCAGGTGAGCGAGTGGGCCGCTGTGCCAATTACCCCAAGAGGCCTGGACGATGAAAAGACACTTTTACCGTAACGCCACATATATTACAACGCTTAGCCCTACACAGACTTCCTACATCTTGAGGAATGAAACAGTTATTTCGGCCTATAGAAAAAACAAAGAAATACATCTATTGGCCTGCGACCCACATAACTCCCCCATCAGCGACAGCACCTCAACAATACGGAATTTAGTAGCTTACGATGCATACGGGCATAGCCCTTTGGATGAAGTACAACCTGTCGCATTCAACGGTGAGTATTTCGACGCCATCAGTTCGCAATACTGGTTAGGCATGGGGTATCGGTCTTATCTCCCTACTCTACGCAGGTTCACCTGCCCTGATGACTTCAGCCCTTTCGACAGGGGTGGTGTTAATGCTTACGCATTTGTGTCCGGTGACCCTACAAACTTTAGTGATCCCAGTGGGCGCTGGCGCACCCGCAGTCTTAATTCAAGGCCGGTATTGATCACCGACGGTACGATGATAGCACTGGGCAAAGTCGTCGATAATCAAAGTGGGTACAACCGAGCACTACTGGTAGGCTACAACACCGATGGCATGACCTATATTAAAGGTCATGGCGATAGAAGCTTAGGCACGATTGGTGGATACAAGCCCCGTCAAGTACTGCAAAAGATGCAGGACGCCAACCTTGAGCTAACTGACGGCCCTATACACTTGCATAGCTGTAAAGCCGGAAGAAGGGGAGGCTATACCGGCTGGTCGAAACCCGTCGGGCAAACAATGGCAAACTTGACCGGGCGCCCAGTATATACCTATAAAAAGAATGTCTCCCGGACACACCACATTGACGGGGAGTTTCTAAACATAGAAACAAATCCGGAAATCAAAAACCCCAAGCCGATCGTTTTTTACCCAGAAAAACCAGGCTTATTGAGTAGACTACTATCGGTTGTCAGAAAAAATAAAAATTAGTCAATTCCGCCAGCAGTACAGTGGATGGCAAGGCTCCTCAGGTTGTTCGAAGCACTTAAAGCGGGGCAACCCGAGGAGCATCACTCTCAAGTCGCCACGATTTCTGCCACACTGACCTCTCGCATCCGGAACTTCTGCACCTTACCCGTCACTGTCATGGGGTACTCATCGACAAAGCGGATATGCTGCGGCACTTTGAAGTGTGCGATGTGCGCCTTGCACCAATCCCGCAGTTCTTCGACGGTTGCACTGTGCCCAGGGTGCAGCTTGATCCAGGCCACAATTTCCTCGCCATACCTATCGCACGGGATGCCGATCACCTGGGCGTCCGCCACTGCAGGGTGGGTATAGAAGAACTCCTCGAGCTCGCGCGGATAAATGTTTTCGCCACCGCGAATGATCATGTCCTTGTTGCGCCCGACGATGCGCACATGGCCATCTTCATCCATCACCGCCAGGTCACCCGAGTGCATCCACCCTGCAGGATCGATGGCATCCGCCGTGGCCTGCGGGTTGTCCCAGTAACCGAGCATCACGCTGTAGCCACGGGTGCACAATTCGCCGATCTCGCCCCTGGGCACGATGCAGCCGTCGGCATCCACCAGTTTGGTCTCCAGCTGGGGCTGGGTGCGGCCAACCGTGGTCACGCGCAGCTCCAGGTCATCGTCGGGGCCGGTCTGCAGGGACACCGGGCTGGTTTCGGTCATGCCATAGGCAATTTGCACCTGGGCCATGTGCAGTTGGTCGATGACCCGGCGCATGACCTCGATCGGGCAGGTGGCACCGGCCATGATGCCGCTGCGCAGGGTCGAAAGGTCCAGGTGCTGGCGCGACGGGTGGTCGAGCATGGCGATGAACATGGTCGGCACGCCATAGAGGATGCTGGCGCGCTCCTCGGCGACCGCACGCAGAGTGAGCTCGGCATCGAAGGCGTCGCTGGGGTAGATCATGGTGCTGCCATGGGTGATGCAACCAAGGTTGGCCATGACCATGCCGAAGCAGTGGTACAGCGGTACCGGGATCACCATGCGGTCGGTGCTGGTCAGGCCCAGACTTTCGCCAACCATGAAACCGTTGTTGAGGATGTTGTAATGACTGAGCGTCGCCCCCTTGGGCGCGCCAGTGGTGCCGGAGGTGTACTGGATGTTCACCGGCTGATCGAACTGCAGGCTGCGCTGGCGGGCCTGATAAGCCTCAACAGCCGTCTCCCCTGCCCGCTCGCCAAGCGCATGCCACGCCAGAAAGCCTGGGGGCGGGTTGCCGGCCAGGCTGATCACCCCGCGCAGCTCGGGCAGGCGCTCGCTGGCCAAGTCACCGGGCACCACTGCAGCCAGCCCCGGTATCAGCTCCTTGACCATGGCATGGTAATCGGACGTCTTGAAGGCATCGGCGCACACCAGCCAGCGGCAGCCGGACTGGCGCAACACGTACTCCAGCTCGCCCACCCGGTAGGCCGGGTTGATATTGACCAGAATCGCACCGACCTTGGCGCTGGCCAGCTGCAGGATGCACCACTGGGCGCAGTTGGGTGACCAGATGCCGACCCGGTCCCCCCTGTCGACACCCAAGGCCATCAACGCCCGGGCATGGACATCGACCTGTTCGGCCAACTGCTGCCAGGTGAAACGCAGGCCCTGCTGGCGCACCACCAACGCTTCGCCATCGGCGTAACGGGCCACGGTCGCATCGAAGGCCTGGCCAATGGTCAGGGTCAGCAAGGGTTGGTCCTGACGACCTTGGGTGTAGCTGGGTTGACTCATGGGTGTCCCTTCTTGTGGTTGTTCTGGGCACGGCTCAAGCAAGCGACAAATACTGTGGCGCAGATTTACGTTTACGTAAAGGTGATGACCGGATTGACACCGGCGGACCGCAGGTTTACGTTAACGTAAAGGTGAAAACGACATAGCGCTCATAGCCAATGGCTACCGCTTGCTGAGCTACGGTGTTTCCTAATTTCAAGAACAAGAAGGTGCCCCATGCATTACCCCTCCCTGAACTTCGCCCTGGGCGAAACCATCGACATGCTCCGTGACCAGGTGCGCACCTTCGTCGCCGCCGAGCTGGCGCCACGCGCCGCGCAGATCGACCACGACAACCTGTTCCCTGCCGACATGTGGCGCAAGTTTGGCGACATGGGCCTGCTGGGCATCACGGTACCGGAAGAATACGGCGGCGCCGGCCTGGGCTACCTGGCCCACGTGGTGTCGATGGAAGAAATCAGCCGTGGCTCAGCCTCGGTGGCGCTGTCCTACGGCGCCCACTCCAACCTGTGCGTCAACCAGATCAACCGCAACGGCACCCATGAGCAGAAGCTCAAGTACCTGCCCAAGCTGATCAGCGGTGAGCACATCGGCGCGCTGGCCATGAGCGAGCCAAACGCCGGCTCCGACGTGGTGTCGATGAAACTGCGCGCCGAAAAGCGCGGCGACCGCTACGTGCTCAACGGCAGCAAGACCTGGATCACCAATGGCCCGGATGCCAACACCTACGTGATCTACGCCAAGACCGACCTGGACAAGGGCGCCCACGGCATCACAGCGTTCATTGTCGAGCGCGACTGGCAAGGCTTCAGCCGCAGCAACAAGTTCGACAAGCTGGGCATGCGCGGCTCCAACACCTGCGAGCTGTTCTTCGATGACGTCGAAGTGCCGGAAGAAAACATCCTCGGCCAGCTCAACGGCGGCGTGCGCGTACTGATGAGCGGCCTGGACTACGAGCGCGTGGTGCTCTCCGGTGGCCCCACCGGCATCATGCAAAGCTGCATGGACCTGGTGGTCCCCTACATCCACGACCGCAAGCAGTTCGGCCAGAGCATCGGCGAGTTCCAGTTGATCCAGGGCAAGATCGCCGACATGTACACCCAACTGAACGCCAGCCGCGCCTACCTGTATGCCGTGGCCCAGGCCTGCGACCGTGGCGAGACCACACGCAAGGACGCCGCCGGGGTGATCCTGTACACCGCGGAGCGCGCCACGCAGATGGCCCTGGAAGCGATCCAGATCCTCGGCGGCAACGGCTACATCAATGAATTCCCGGCGGGCCGCTTGCTGCGCGACGCCAAGCTGTACGAGATCGGCGCCGGCACCAGCGAAATCCGCCGGATGCTGATCGGCCGCGAACTGTTCAACGAAACCCGCTGAGCACAAGGGACGGGCGCACATGGCTACCTTGCACACCCAGATCAACCCGCGTTCGGCGGAATTCGCCGGCAACAGCGCGGCCATGCTCGAACAGGTCCAGGCCCTGCGCGGCCTGCTCGCCCACATTGCACAAGGCGGCGGGCCCAAGGCCCAAGAACGGCACACCTCCAGGGGCAAACTGCTACCGCGTGAGCGTATCGATCGTCTGCTGGACCCGGGCTCGCCATTTCTCGAAATCGGCCAGCTGGCCGCCCATGAGGTGTACGGCGAAGACGTGCCCGCTGCCGGCGTCATCGCGGGCATCGGCCGTGTCGAAGGCGTGGAATGCATGATCGTGGCCAACGACGCCACAGTGAAAGGCGGCTCGTATTACCCGCTGACGGTCAAAAAGCACCTGCGTGCGCAAACCATCGCCCAGCAGAACCGTCTGCCGTGCATCTACCTGGTGGACTCGGGCGGCGCCAACCTGCCGCGCCAGGATGAAGTGTTCCCGGACCGCGAGCACTTCGGGCGAATCTTCTTCAACCAGGCCAACATGAGCGCGCTGGGCATCCCGCAGATCGCCGTGGTCATGGGCTCGTGCACCGCAGGCGGCGCCTATGTGCCGGCCATGGCCGACGAAGCGATCATGGTCCGCCAGCAGGCGACCATCTTCCTGGCGGGCCCGCCACTGGTGAAAGCCGCGACGGGTGAGGTGGTGAGCGCCGAAGACCTCGGCGGTGCCGATGTGCACTGCCGCACCAGCGGCGTGGCCGACCATTATGCCGACAATGACGAGCACGCCCTGGCCATCGCCCGGCGCAGCGTGGCCAACCTCAACTGGCACAAGCTCGGCAAGCTGCAACGCCAGGCGCCGGTTGCGCCGCTGTATCCCGCCCAAGAGCTGTACGGCGTGGTGCCGGCCGACGCCAAGCAACCGTTCGATGTGCGTGAGGTGATTGCGCGTCTGGTCGACGGGTCGGTTTTCGATGAATTCAAGGCGCTGTTCGGCACCACGCTGGTGTGCGGCTTTGCCCACCTGCACGGCTACCCGGTGGCGATACTGGCCAACAACGGCATCCTGTTCGCCGAAGCCGCGCAGAAAGGCGCGCACTTCATCGAACTGGCCTGCCAACGCGGCATCCCGCTGCTGTTCCTGCAAAACATCACCGGCTTCATGGTCGGCAAGAAGTACGAAGAAGGCGGCATCGCCAAGCACGGCGCCAAGCTGGTCACCGCCGTGGCCTGCGCCCAGGTGCCGAAGTTCACGGTGATCATCGGTGGCAGCTTTGGCGCTGGCAACTACGGCATGTGTGGCCGCGCCTATGATCCGCGCTTCCTGTGGATGTGGCCCAATGCGCGGATTGGCGTGATGGGGGCCGAACAGGCCGCCGGGGTGCTGGCCCAGGTCAAGCGCGAGCAGAGCGAACGCAGCGGCCAGGCCTTCAGCGCCGAGGATGAGGCCAGGCTCAAGCAGCCCATTCTCGACCAGTACGAACACCAGGGTCACCCCTACTATTCCAGCGCCCGGCTATGGGACGACGGCGTCATCGACCCGGCGCAGACCCGCGACGTGCTAGGCCTGGCGTTGTCCGCCGCGCTGAACGCACCAATCGAACAGAGCCGCTTCGGCATTTTCCGGATGTGACCCATGAGCGATTTCAGCACCCTCGAAGTGATCCGCGACCCGCGCGGCTTCGCCACCCTGTGGCTGAGCCGCGAGGACAAGAACAACGCCTTCAATGCACAGATGATCCGCGAGCTGATCGTCGCCCTCGGCCAGCTGGCCGACGACGCCAGCCTGCGCTTCATGCTGCTGCGCGGCCGTGGCCGCCATTTCAGCGCCGGCGCAGACCTGGCGTGGATGCAGCAATCGGCACAGCTGGACTTCAACACCAACCTCGATGACGCCCGTGAACTGGGCGAACTGATGTACGCCCTGCACCGCTTGAAGGTACCCACCCTGGCCGTGGTGCAGGGCGCGGCCTTTGGCGGCGCCCTGGGGTTGATCAGTTGCTGCGACATGGCCATCGGCGCCGAGGATGCACAGCTGTGCCTGTCCGAAGTGCGCATCGGCCTGGCCCCGGCGGTGATCAGCCCGTTCGTGGTCAAGGCCATCGGTGAGCGTACCGCGCGCCGTTATGCCCTGACCGCCGAACGCTTCAGCGGCGTACGGGCCCGGGAACTGGGGCTGTTGGCAGAAGTGTACCCGGCCAGTGAGCTGCAAGTGCAGGTACAGGCCTGGGTGGACAACCTCTTGCAAAACAGCCCGCAGGCACTGCGCGCCACCAAGGACCTGCTGCGCGAAGTCGATGACGGTGAGCTCAGCCCTGCCCTGCGCCGCTACTGTGAAAACGCCATTGCCCGTATCCGTGTCAGCGCCGAAGGCCAGGAGGGCCTGCGCGCCTTCCTGGAAAAACGTCGCCCCGCCTGGCAAACCGAGCCCAACAAGGAGCCGCGCCCATGAGCCGCCCGCCATTGACCACGCTGCTGGTCGCCAACCGTGGCGAAATCGCCTGCCGGGTGATGCGCACCGCCAAGGCCATGGGCCTGACCACCGTGGCCGTGCACAGCGCCACCGACCGCGATGCCCGCCACAGCCGCGAAGCGGATATCCGTGTCGACCTGGGTGGCAGCAAAGCCGCTGACAGTTACCTGGTGATCGACAAATTGCTCGCTGCGGCCAAAGCCAGCGGCGCCCAGGCCATTCACCCAGGCTACGGCTTTCTTTCGGAAAACGCAGGGTTTGCCCGAGCCATCGAGGACGCCGGGCTGATCTTCCTTGGCCCGCCGGCCAGCGCCATTGATGCAATGGGCAGCAAATCGGCAGCCAAGGCGCTGATGGAAGCGGCCGGCGTACCGCTGGTGCCGGGTTACCACGGCGACGCCCAGGACCTGGAAACCTTCCGCGCCGCCGCCGAGCGCATCGGCTACCCGGTGCTGCTCAAGGCCAGCGCCGGGGGCGGCGGCAAGGGCATGAAAGTGGTGGAGGAAGAAAGCCAGCTGGCCGATGCCCTCGCCTCGGCCCAGCGTGAAGCGCAGTCGTCGTTCGGCGATGCGCGCATGCTGGTGGAAAAGTACGTGCTCAAGCCCCGCCACGTCGAGATCCAGGTGTTCGCCGATCAGCACGGCAACTGCCTGTACCTTAATGAGCGCGACTGCTCGATCCAGCGCCGCCATCAGAAAGTGGTCGAGGAAGCGCCTGCGCCGGGGCTCTCCCCTGAATTGCGGCGGGCCATGGGCGAAGCGGCGGTGCGCGCCGCCCAGGCCATCGGTTATGTCGGTGCCGGCACCGTGGAGTTTCTGCTCGATGCCCGTGGCGAGTTCTTCTTCATGGAGATGAATACCCGCCTGCAGGTAGAGCACCCGGTGACCGAAGCTATCACCGGCCTGGACCTGGTGGCCTGGCAGATCCGCGTCGCCTGCGGCGAGCCGCTGCCGATTACCCAGGCGCAGGTGCCGCTGATCGGCCATGCCATCGAGGTGCGCCTGTATGCCGAAGACCCGGCCAATGAGTTTCTGCCGGCTACAGGCACCCTGACGCTGTACCGCGAGTCGGCACCTGGCGAAGGTCGCCGGGTGGACAGCGGGGTAAGCGAGGGAGACCAGGTCTCATCCTTTTATGACCCCATGCTGGGCAAGCTGATCGCGTGGGGCGAAAACCGTGAACAGGCACGCCTGCGCTTGCTGGCGATGCTGGACGAGTTCGCCATCGGCGGGCTGAAGACCAACATTGCCTTCCTGCGCCGCATCCTCGCCCATCCCGCATTCGCGGCGGCCGAGCTGGATACAGGCTTTATTCCACGTCATCAGGAGGTACTGCTGCCGGTACCGCAGCCATTGCCCGCAGGCTTCTGGCAAGCCGCAGGGGAAGCCTGGCTGCAGGGCCAGGCGCCGCATCAGCGTGACGACGATGAACGCTCCCCCTGGGCTGAGCGCACGGGTTTGCGCCTGGGCCTGCCAGCGCACAGCAGCCTGCATTTACGCAGCGGCGGCGAAAGCCAGGCAGTTACCCTTGAGCACGGCGCTACTTTGGCCTGGCAGCTGGACGGCGAACAGCTCGGGCATGATCAAGGCGGCGTGCGCAGGCGTTACCTGGCAGTGCGCCGCGGTGGCACGCTATACCTGCGCTGGGATGGTGAAGTGCATGCCATCGAGGCCTTTGACCCGATCGCTGAGGCCGAAGCCAGCCACAGCCATCAGGGCGGGCTGGGCGCGCCCATGAATGGCAGCATCGTGCGGGTACTGGTGGAGCCGGGCCAGGCGGTGGAAGCAGGGACTGCGCTGGTGGTGCTGGAGGCGATGAAAATGGAACACAGCATCCGCGCTCCGCAAGGTGGGACGGTGAAGGCGTTGTTTTGCCAGGAAGGGGATATGGTCAGCGAAGGGACGGTGCTGGTCGAACTGGTGGAGTGATGCAAGCAAGGGCCGCTTTGCGGCCCCGGCAATCTAGAAGGAGCCGTGCACCCGCACAACCACCCCGAGAAACTCACACCCTGGCTCACACAAAACCGTCGGATAACGGGTATTCAGGGGCTTGAGCATCCGCTCCCCACCCTCTTCGATCAATTGCCGCAAGACCGCCAAGCGCCCCGGCTGCCTGGCAATCACCAACTTGCCCGGCTGCGCCTCGAGCCCCGTATCGATCAGGATACGCATACCTTCCGGCACGCTCTTGCCACTGGCGGCGTTCATCGAGTCGTTTTCCACTGCCAGCCAAAATGCATTACCCGCCGGCATATAGTCAGTCTGTTCGTGCAGGTCGCTCTTTTCAGGTAAAGGCCCCTGCAGATCAGCCCAGCTCAGCACAGGGAAACGGAAGCTTGCATAACGCAGCGCCTCAACCGACAAAGGCCGTGCGGGGCCGTAGGTGCCCCTGGATTCACGCGTGAGGTCATTGACCTCACGTTCAACCACCATGACCTGGGCCTCCAGGTACACCAACCCGAGCTTTTCCAGTTTCTCGTTGATGGTGATCAGCGTTGGCCGCCGCGTCCCACGCAGCCAATGGCCCACGCCGCCCTGAGTCATGCCCAGACGTTCGGCCAGCTTGAGCTGGCTGAGATTATGTTCGCGCTTGTAGCGCTTGAGAAATGCGTTCCAGTTTTCCATGAGCGGCAACAATACGGACTGTATTAGCCGCTTCAATACACACTCTGAATTATTTGTGACAGGATTAATAGTACAGATTGACCTATGCTCTGATTTCATTGTGTTTGAAGGGAAATCAGAAGGTATCGCGATGAAACCACCGAAAAACGACGAAACAGAACTCGACAGCGAAGCAGCCCGCCGCGCCCTCGACTACTACCTCAACCCCAACCCGCCGCGCCCCAGCATCGACAACAAGATCTGGACACTCCACGAAGGCGTCACCGCAGACCAGGCCCAGGAGCACGCCATCGCGCTGCTGCGCTGCGCGGCCGCCACCGCCCATGAAACCGCCACCCATCAGGAAGGCAGCCACCGCGAGCTGACCTTTGCACTGATGCACATGATGGACATGGCCAGGGCGCTGCTGGAGCACAAGCGGACCGTGCAGAGCGGTCTTTAGACTGGAACTGGAATAGGGAGAGACGTGGTGGCCAGGTAACGGCAAGGGGCCCCGATTGCCGGGACAAGGGAGTGCTCCAGCAAAAGTTTTTACCGGATAGGTGAAAAATCATTTGACTGGCAAATGATAACGATTATTATTGCACTCAGCTGATCGCGAGATCTGCTGGATAACCTGGAGCTTAGGTCGCTCTCAGATTATCTCCTCATCAGGCTAATCACGGTTTTTGACCCGGCTTATTGCCGGGTCTTTTTTTTGGCTCTTCAGGCTAATGAAGATCATTGATGGCCGCGATGATAGCAAAAGTGTGTCAGGGCGTGAACGCTCATTACAAAACTTTGCGGAATCCGCACTTGAGAATCAATCTCGTTTCTACTAAGCTGGTTTCGCATCACGGAAGATGCCCCCACCCCTACTCTTGAGCAAGGAGCTGACCATGAGCCGCCTGCTGCTGCCTTTTGAGCACCCAACGCCCGCTACCGGCCACGACGCCGAGGATGCTCTGCTGCACGGGCTCAAGCGCTTGCCACGCCGCGTTCAGCAAGTGTTCCTGCTCAATCGCCTGGACCAGCTGGACTTCGCCGGTATCGCCAGGCGCCTCGACTTGCCCTTGCTGAGCATCGAACGGCACATGAACCAGGCCCTGCAAACGGCCCGCCCGCACGGTGATGCAGTGGCCAGCGTTGCCGGCCAATGGTATGTACGGTTGCAGAGCCCTGAGGTCACCACCTGCGAGCGCATTGATTTTCGGCGCTGGCTGGACGCCGATGCAGCGCACCTGCAAGCCTTCCATGACACCGAACTGCGCTGGCGCAGCCTGCTCGCCCCAGCGAGGGAGCTGGGGCACGATGGCTGGTATCGGCAAGGGCGAGCGGCGATTTCGTTGGGTGGGTGTTCGATTGCAGTAGGGCTGGGCGTGGCGGCGCTGGTGCTGTTTGGCTACTGGGCGTAAGCCGTCAGGGTCGGCAGGATGCAAAGCCAGTACCCCTGCCAAATCAAGGCTTATGTCCGAATAGCCCGGACACGTAGGCAAGGAGCAACCAGCCTGATAGGCAAGAGGCTATAAAACTCACTGCCAGATGCATTGCCAAACTCACCTCTCCTGATGAAGCCACCAGCAGGCTAACGCCCCCACCGCACGCAAAGAGCAATGTGTTGCTGACCGATGCAGCAGCCCCTGCGCGATCGGGATGCCGACTGAGTGCGTACGTGGTTGCAGCCGGGCGGACGATCGACGTGCCGATTGTGCATAAGGTTAATGGCAATACAAGATCGATGAGCACCAGTGCACCGCTTGAAATAGCAAGGTGCAGGGCAATGCCAGCGGTGCCTATCAGTGCAAATCCACAACCAATCTGCGCCTGTGTACTCATACTTCGATTCAGCGAATTGGCAACTACACCGCCGACCATGTAGGCCAACCCATACAAGAGGAACACCATGGAGAAGGCGAACTCCGTCAACCCTAGCGGCCCCATCAACAACAAGGGGGATACGACAACAAATGAAAAGTGACAGGCAAATGCCAAACAGGAGAAGAACGAATACACAAGAAACTTTCTGTCCTTCAGAATCTGGCAATAGCCAGGCAAAAAACCTCCCCGATAGCGAGAGGCTCTATCTTCACCCAATAACATCAAACAAAGTAACAGCACCAATACTGCCAGCATGACAAATGCCTGAAAACTCCCCTGCCACCCCCAATATTGCTGAAGCACGCTGCCTGCTAACGGCGACAACGCGATAAAGACGCCGCTTGCACTGGTCAGAAGAATTCGCATCGCATTGCGCTGCTGGCCACTGTAACTATCCTGCACCAGCGCTTGGCTTAGTACGAAACAGCCACAGCCCATGGCCTGCAACAGGCGAAACACCATGAAGGTCTCATAGTGAGTGGTGCGCATGCAGCCGATTGCCCCTGCGATGCCTACCAAGAGCCCAGCGATCAGCAAGCGTTTTCTTCCCACACAATCGGAAAGCGGGCCGATCACCGCTTGGGATAGAGCCACACCCAGCGCAAATAAACTCACTGAATAGGCAATGCGCTTTGTATCGACTGCATAATACTCAGCCATCTGCGGAACAGAAGGCAAAATGACGTCGAGTGGGAATACACCCAGCAGACTGATAAGAATGAGTAAAATCGACAGGGCAGTAGTTTTAGCAGGCACGCCACCCACTCCGGTTACTGACGACAGGGCGCTGACCAACACGCCTAACCGTTCCACTATTTTTTTCAATGCATATACGAACCCACACAGGCAATACACACAAGCGGGATTACTGAATGAAACACCCTAAAAACGTGTAGGATTCTTGAACCCAACATCGTACTAGTCCATCCTGACCCGCCCATTCCAGTTCGATCTATCAACGGCTTAATCAGCCTGCAATTAACTTCCCAACAATAGGAAATCATTGAGGGTGCTGTTTTTTGTACACAGTCTCCCCCACGAGGGGTGTACAGTACCCCCACAACAAAGCCCAAGGAGCCACGCCAATGACCGTGACGCTGTCCCCTCTGCAGATCGACTGCGCTTTCGATTCCGGCAACATCCAGGTCCTGGATGCCAGTAACCCTGCCCAGGTCCACCTGGCCATTCGCCCGGACACCCACAGCGGCCACTTCCAGTGGTTCCACTTCAAGGTCAGCGGCCTCACGCCCGGTCAGGTCCATCGCTTCAGCCTGGACAACGCCAGCGAGTCTTCCTACAAGAACGCCTGGGCCGGCTATAACGCCGTGGCTTCGTACGACCAGCAAACCTGGTTCCGTGTGCCCAGCCAGTTCGATGGCAAGGCACTGGCCTTCGAAGTGAAAGCCGAGCAGGAGCAGATCTGGTTCGCCTACTTCGAGCCCTACCCGCGTGCGCGCCACAACCAGTTGATCGAGCGTGCCCAGCAGATTCCCGGTGTCGAACTGCTGGCCCATGGCCGCAGCGTGCAGGGCCGCGACATTCCGCTGTTGCGCGCAGGCGACGGAGCCGCAGGCAAACGCAAGCTCTGGCTGATCGCCCAGCAGCACCCGGGCGAGCACATGGCCGAGTGGTTCATGGAGGGGGTGATCGACCGTCTTCAAGCCAATGACGCCGTCGTCCAGCAACTGCTGGCCAAGGCTGACCTGTACCTGATCGCAAACATGAACCCGGATGGCGCTTTCCTCGGCCACCTGCGCACCAACTTCAAGGGCCAGGACCTCAACCGGGCCTGGCAGGACGCCAGCGTCGAGGCTAGCCCGGAGGTGTTCTTTGCCCAGGCGCAGATGAAGCAGTACGGGGTGGATGCGTTCATCGATGTGCATGGGGATGAAGAAATCCCGCACGTGTTCACCGCAGCGTGTGAGGGTAACCCGGGGTACACGCCACGCCTGGCCAAGCTTGAGGAGCAGTTCCGCAGCACCTTGTGCAGCGTTACGCCTGACTTCCAGACCAAGTATGGCTATACCCGCGATGAGCCGGGGCAGGCCAATACGACACTGGCGTGCAATGCGGTGGGCATGGCGTACGACTGCCTGTCGCTGACCCTTGAGATGCCGTTCAAGGACCATGACGATGCGCCCAACCCGGTGACCGGCTGGTCGGGAGAGCGGTCCAAGGCATTGGCAGGGGCGGTGCTGGAGACCTTGCTAAAGATGGCTGACGATTTGCGCTGATCAATGCTGGCCTCTTCGCGAGGCCAGCCCGCTCCAATACCCTCGCTCAGATCTCTATATAGTGTCTGCGAGCTGTCCCGGTACAAACCGCAGACATCGTCTGGCACTGCCCACAGCAAAGAAATTTTCGGCTGGCATCGAACCCAAGCGCCTCCCGTGCCTCCAATGGCCATAGGCCGGCAAAGCAGTGCGCATTCTGTTACGGTGCGCAGCAGCCACCGAGCCCGCATCAGACGCATGCGCGCCATGCATGGACGAACATGACAGGAGCGTATCCATTGACGACCACCGACATCGCACTCGCCGAAGCCGTGGAACGCTGCGCCCAGGAGCCGATCCAGGTACCCGGCAGCATCCAGCCACATGGTTTTCTGCTGGTACTGGATGAACAGGACCTGCGTATCCTCCAGGCCAGCGACAATGTCGAACGCTGGCTCGGTGTGCCCGCCCTTGAGCTGGTGGGATGCACCTTCGCCGACGTGGTCAGCGACAGTTTCGATCTGCGTTCCCATCTTGAGCGCCTGCCCGGCGACGATGTATTCCCCTTCCACATCGGCGATGTGCTCCTGCGTAATGGGGCACCCTGCAACGACCGGCTGCGCCTGCTGACCCATCGCCATGATCAGGTACTGATCGCTGAGTTCGAGCCCGTTCGTCAGGCTGTCGGCCCGGTCGACCAAGGCGACTATTACCCCCTGGTGCGGGGTTTCGTCAGTAGCCTGAACAACGCCGCAACCCTGGAAGCGTTGCTGCAGCAGACTGTATTGCAGATAAAGCGAATCACCGGTTTTGGCCGGGTCAAGGCCTACAGCTTCGATAAAGAGGGCAATGGCCAGGTGCTCGCTGAAGTGGCTGATGCCGGCTATCCACGCTACCTGGGTTTGTGCTTCCCAGCGTCGGACATTCCCCGCCAGGCCCGCGAGCTCTATCGGGTCAACCGCATTCGTGTGATCGAAGATGCCGACTACCAGGCCTCACCGCTGGTGCCGGCGGCCAACCCGCGCACCGGCAAGCCGCTGGACATGAGTTTTGCCGCGTTGCGCAGCGTGTCGCCGGTGCACCTGCAGTACATGCGCAACATGGGCACCCTGGCGTCGATGTCACTGTCGATCGTGGTCGATGGGCAACTGTGGGGGCTGGTGTCGTGCCACCACGAGCAACCTCGACCGGTCGACCTGCGCACCCGCACAGCCTGCGAGCTGCTGGCCAGTGTGCTGTCGCTGCAGATCGAGTCGCGTGAGGCCCACGCCAATACCCGGAAGCTGCTCGACCTGCGCCAGCACATCGTACGCATGATCTCCTCGATGGCCGACCATGACAGTGTCAGCGAGGGTCTGCGCGCGCAGCCCGAGGTGCTGCTGGCCTTCGCCGGGGCAAGCGGCGCAGCGGTCATTTCCGCCGAGCGCTGCGACCTGATTGGCCAGACGCCGCCGGCAGCGCAGGTCACTGCGCTGGTGCACTGGCTGGCCCAGCGTCATGATGAGACGGTGTTCCACAGTGACAACGTGCGCCGCGACATCGACGAACTGCCCGAGCTGGCCGAGCATGCCGGTGGCGTGCTGGCAGTGGCGATTTCCCAGATCCACTCGCACTACCTGCTGTGGTTCCGCCCCGAGCAGGTGCGCACGGTCAACTGGGCCGGACGGCCCGACAAACAGATAGGCCCGCAGGGCGCGCTGAACCCGCGGCACAGCTTCGAACACTGGCAGGAACAGCTGGGCGGCTACTGCGAGCCGTGGGACCCGCTGACGATCGAAGGCGTGGTCGAACTGCGCACCGCCGTGCTCGGCATTGTCCTGCGCAAGGCCGAAGAGCTGGCGCAACTGGCCAACGAGCTGCGCCGTTCGAACAAGGAGCTCGAAGCCTTCAGCTACAGCGTGTCCCACGACCTGCGCGCACCGTTGCGGCATATCGCCGGTTACACCGAACTGCTAGGCGAAATCGAAGGCCAGGGCCTGAGTGAACGCGGCCGGCGCTTTCTCAAGCACATCGAGGAAGCTGCGCAGTTCGCCGGCAGCCTGGTGGATAACCTGCTCAACTTCTCGCAGATGGGCCGCTCGGCCCTACGCCTGTCGGATGTTGACCTCAATGCGCTTGTAGAAGCCATCCGCCAGGAACTGGCGCCCGATTATGAAGGGCGCGAGATCGTCTGGGACGTCGCACCGCTGCCCAAGGTGATCGGTGACCCGGCGTTCATCAACCTGGCGCTGCATAATCTGATCGCCAACGCTATCAAGTACACCCGTGGCCGCGAACCTGCGCGCATCGAAATCGGCGCACACCAGCACGCGGAGGAAATCGAAGTCTATATTCGCGATAATGGCGTGGGCTTCGACATGGCCTATGCCAACAAACTCTTCGGGGTGTTCCAGCGGCTGCACCGCATGGAGGATTTCGAGGGCACCGGAATAGGTCTGGCCAGCGTGCGGCGGATCATCGAGCGCCATGATGGCCGAGTCTGGGCCCAAGGCCAGGTCGACCAGGGCGCCAGCTTCCATTTCACTCTTCCACGTCATCCAGAAACAAACTGAGGCACCGGTTCAATCATGCTCAAACCTATCCTGCTGGTAGAAGACAACCCCCGGGACCTGGAGCTGACGCTCCTGGCCCTGGAGCGTAGCCAGTTGGCCAACGAGGTCATCGTTCTGCGCGACGGCGCTGATGCCCTCGACTATCTGCTCCGGCGTAACGCCTATGCCGCGCGCGACGACGGCAACCCCGCCGTGTTGCTACTGGACCTGAAACTGCCCAAGGTCGATGGCCTGGAAGTGCTAAGGGAGGTGCGTGCCACCCCCGAGCTGCGCAGCATCCCGACGGTGATGCTAACCTCGTCGCGAGAAGAGCCCGACTTGCTGCGGGCTTATGAACTGGGGGTCAATGCCTACGTGGTCAAGCCCGTGGAGTTCAAGGAGTTCGTCGCGGCGATTTCCGACCTCGGCGTGTTCTGGGCCGTGCTCAACGAACCACCACCTGGCTCGCTACGCCTCAACCGGCGTGGCAGCAACTGAGGCCCGCCGCGAACATGCTGCCAACGCCGCTCAAATTACTGATGGTCGAAGACAGCTCGCTGGATGCCGAGCTGACCTTGCTAAGCCTGGAGCGCAGCGGACTGCAGCTGCAGTCGCAGCTGGTGTTCGATCATGTTGCCGCCGAGCATGCCCTGCACGAAGCCAGCTATGACCTGATCCTTTGCGACTGCGTGCTGCCCGGCTCGTCCGGTACCGACGTGCTGGCCATCGCCCAGCGCCTGGCGCCGGATACGCCGTTCATCTTCCTGTCGGGCATATACGGTGAGGAGCACGCGGTGGAAATGATCCGCCTGGGTGCCACCGACTATGTACTGAAGAAAAACCTGTCGTTGCTGCCCAAGGCAGTGCGCAGGGCGCTTACCGAAGTGCAGGAACGTCAGCGTCGGCGCCGTGCCGAAGAAGCCCTGGCGGACCTTGAGGCACGCGCCCGGATTGCCATCGATGCAGCCGGCATGGGTACCTGGGACTTTCGCCCGGAAGAAGGGCTGCTGATCTGGGACGACCGCTGCAAGACGCTGTTCGGTCTGCCGGTAGACACCGAGATGAGCCTTGACGTTTTCTATGCCGGCATCTATCCAGAAGACGTGCAACGGGTGCGCGAAACGGTGGAATACGCCATGCGCCCGGACAGCGACGGGCTTTACCGGGCCGAATTTCGCATTGCCCAACCCAACGGCCTGGAACCGCGCTGGCTGCTCAGCAGCGGTCAGAGCCAGTTTGTCGATGGCCGCTGCACACGCTTTTCGGGCGTATTGCAGGACATCCACGCCCAGCGCCTGGCGACCCAGGCGCTCAAACAGCTCAACGAAATGCTCGGCGAGCGGGTCGAGCGCCGTACCCGCGAGCGTGACCGGGCCTGGGAGCTTTCCCAGGACTTGCTCGCGGTGCTCAACAAAGACCTCACACCGGTCGCACTGAACCCTGCCTGGGAGGCCAGCCTGGGTTTCTCGCGCGAACGCCTGAGCCAGACCTCGTTATTGCAGTTGCTGCCCGAACCGGACCAAGAAGCGCTGCTGACCGAACTCGCCGCCCTCGCCCATGGCCGCACCAGCGCGCGCTTCGTCGGCCGTATCCAGCATGCAGGCGGCCAGTTGCGCTGGCTGTCATGGGTGGTGGTACCGGAAGACACGCTGCTCTATGTGGTAGCCCGCGACATCACCAGCGAGCGCGAAGCAGCCATGGGCCTGGCCGACGCCAACGACCGCCTGCGCGAACAGATCACCGAGCGCGAGCGCATAGAGGCAGCGTTGCAGCAGATGCAACGGCTGGAGGCGGTCGGCCAGCTCACGGCGGGTGTTGCACACGACTTCAATAATCTGCTGACAGTCATCCTTACCGGCTCAAGCTTCCTTGAGCGCGACCTGGACAAAGGTGACCTGGAAAAAGCGCGCAAACGCCTGACGCATATCCGCGAGGCGGGTGAACGCGGCGCCAAGCTGACCTCACAGCTGCTCGCCTTCTCCCGCCGCCAGCGCCTGGAACCGGTACCGCTGAACCTCAACCGCACCTTGGGCGGCCTGGAGGAATTGCTGCGCCGCACCTTGGGCGGGAGCATTTCTGTGCGCCTGGACCTGGACCACAGCCTGTGGCAAGCGCTGACCGACCCGACCCAGACCGAAATGATCATTCTCAACCTGGCGATCAACGCCCGCGACGCCATGCCCGACGGTGGCCAGTTGACGCTGGCCACACGCAATACCCGGATCAAGGCCCGCCCGCAGCGGCCGGAAGACCCGGAGCCGGGCGAGTATGTGATGCTGAGCATCCGCGACACCGGCTGCGGCATGAGCGAAGAGGTGGTGGCCAAGGTGTTCGAACCCTTCTTCACCACCAAGGACATCGGCAAAGGCTCGGGCCTGGGGCTGGCCCAGGTGTTCGGCTTTGCCAAGCAGTCTGGTGGCGGTGTGCGCATCGACACCGCGCCTGGGCATGGCACCCAGGTTGCCGTTTACCTGCCCGCAGTGAAGCATGAGCTGGCGGCGGACCCGGTGATCCCGGCTGCGTCGCAGTCCATCAGCGACAGTGGCCGCGACCGCACGGTGCTGCTGGTGGATGACGACCACCTGGTGCGTGACATGCTCGGCGATGTGTTGCGCCAGTACGGCTATCAGGTACGCCAGGCACACAGCGGCGAACAGGCATTGGCCCAGCTGGACAACGAGATCGACTTGTTGCTGACCGACTTTGCCATGCCCGAATTCAACGGTGCTCAACTGGCTTTGGCCGCACGTGAACGGCATCCGCGCTTGCCGGTGGTGTTTCTGACAGGGTATGCCGAGCTGGAAGGGCTGGATTTGCCGGACAGCCTGGTGATGCAGAAGCCGGTGCAGGCTGAGGAACTGGCCCGCGTGCTGGATGAACTGCTGCGGGTGAACAGGTAATCGCGCTGTAGCTGACAGGGCCCATTGTCGTCAGCTGGCGATGGGCTTGCGCAAACGCCAGAAACGAAAAAACCCAGCGCCGATAGTCATCTGCACTGAATCAGGAATGGATGTTTAACGAGAAAATGGCAGGGGCGGCTGGATTCGAACCAACGCATGGCAGGATCAAAACCTGCTGCCTTA